>SKRY01000305.1 GCA_007118235.1 Candidatus Hydrogenedentota bacterium
ATGAACCAGCAACGCATGGGGCTGGGCCTGCTTTGGCATCCGGACGCGGGAACCCTGATGCAGTCCCAAAGCGGGCGGAGCCTGGAGGCGTGGGGAACCCGCGCGGAAGACGCCAACAATGTCTACGAAGCGGGTGACATCGCGCCGGACGCCGTCGAGTTCACGTTGGACGGCGAAGGCGTGGAGCCGGCGTATGGCGTTGGGGACTTGCCGAATGGCGAGGCCGATTTCGTGGCCGCCTATTCGCTCGGAGATGGTGAAGGGAGAAAGGTAGTCTCGTTCGCGAACGAAGCCATCCGCGTTAGCGTAAGCCACAACGGCGCGTTTCACGAGCAAATCCCTCTGCTCGTCCGGGACGATGCCGAGATTACGCTGGAAGGCGGCTCGGTGCGTCTTGTGCGCGGCGGGATCGCCATGGTGGCCGAGTTTCACGGCGCCACGGACGTCAGCGTGGCGGATGGTGACGGCGTGCAGGTGATCATCGCGAGCGCGGAAGACGAATTGGACTACACGATCCGCTGGGAAACGGAATAGATCTGGCCGCGGCCCCCGCCTTCTTCCAGGAGGGAGGCGGGGGCCGCCTGAACTAGAACATGGCGCCCGCCGAGACCGCGCTGATAAGATTCTGATGCCGGTTGAGCTGAGCGCGAACCGCCGAGGCCAAGTCGTTGTCAATCGGAAGCATGGCGATCGACTTGGGGTTGATATCCCCGCAGCTCGTGCCGGGCCCCGAGTGAATGCCGAAGGTGTTGCACAAGGCGTCCACGATATGCGTCACGTGAGCCAACGGTTCAGTAATCGCGTCGATGTCGGGCTCGTGATGTCCTCCGATCGCTTCCACCAAGGGATGAGGTAGATCCCATCGCTCCGCGATCCACCGCCCAACGTCGGCATGGGTGTATCCGTCCAGTACCTCTTGCTCCGCCTCGCAAATATTGCAGTGCCCCTCCTCGGCCAACTGGAGCGCGCCGGCATAGGTCTCCGGGAAATGCTGCATCAGCACCGCCTTGCCGATGTCGTGCAGTAGCCCCGCCACGTGGGCGCCGCGCAGATTGGGCATGAGCGTGACATAACGAAGCTCGAACACGCTGCACGCCACCGAACACGCCAAGCTGTGACGCCAAAGCTGCCGCGTGAGCCTCACGCTGTCGCGATCCAAGCCCAAGCTCTCAATCACGGTGATGGACAGGGCCAACCGCTCCACCTCGTCGAAACCCAGCACGACCACGGCATCCGGCACGGTCATGATGCGCCGGTGCAGACCGTACGCCGCGGAGTTCACCAGACGAAGCAGTTTCATCGTCAACGCTGGATCCCGCGCTATCTCTTGGGCGAGATCCAAGGCGCCGGCCTCGGGATCTCGCACCAACTCCATGATCCGGGTCATCACCTCGGGCAACGTGCCCACCGTCTCGATGCGCGCTACCTGCTCTCGAACGCTTCCACTGGATCCCGCGGCCATAAGTCACCCTCGCCTGTTGCATCGTTCCCAACCGTCTTCCCGCACGCCTGCCAACCCAACCTGCCCGGCAAACGCGGTAACCGGATTGTACCCGGAAACCACGCTCAAAGGGCAAACCTTACATCGCCCGATCGGCCGTCAAACTTTAGCCACACACTGTCCGCCTTGGCCATCACGGACGAGAGCAAGGAGAACGGAAAGGGCTGGGTTGAAGAAAACAACTCGCGTGAAAGGCTCGTACTCGGCCCATCCTAGATGTGGACGGAACGAGTACGAGGAGAGGAGAGCGCATGAAACACGCGCCAGAGGGCGCTGCTACAGGCTGAAGGCGGCTATTCCGCGCCGTCCAATTCGTCCACGGCCCAAAGGAGCCCGGAGGTCACAAGGTTTAGGAAGTTATCCGTTTCCATGGTCTCATTGTGGTGGCCAATGGTCGTGCCGAAGACCCGGACGCCTTCGTACTCATTGACCCAAATGTTGACGTGATACTCCTCGGAATCCTCCCCGTACGACTCCGCCAGGGGCGTCGCCGTGGGGTACACTTCCTCAATTTCGTAAAGTTCCCCCTGCGGCGTATCCCACGGGGTTTCAAAGTCCGCCATCACGGGGTGGTCCTCGTCTAGCGCCTCGACGGTGAAGGGCATATGCGACTGATGCCGCATGGAACGGATGCCCATGAACTCAAACCACCGCTCGGGGTTCGAGTGACGGAATGAATGGGTTGCGCCATGGATGAACACCGCCGGGATCTGGTGTTCGACATGAGCGTCCACGATGCGGTAAACCCACTCGTTGTCTTCGATGGAGAACGACATGTTGTAGAGCACGGCGTCAAAGCCTTCCTCTGCCCACGCCGTATCTTCGTGCCGCGAGATGCGCGCCTCCGGATCGTTTCCGGCCTCGTGGTCGATGGTGAACTCGACGTTGGCGCGCTCGGAAATGCCCTCGCTCAGGATGTCCTTCTGCGCCTCGAAATCGTGCCAGCCGCCTCCCGTGATCATGAGCACGCGCAGCGGTTCGTCATGGTCATCCGCCTGAACGGCTCCCGTGAAAGCCAGCGCCAACGCGGCCGCCAGCACGCCCATTGCCCGAAGGAATAATCGGTTTCTTCTCATGATTGATCGCCTTTCTGTTTATAATGCTTCGCTCCATTCGCTTACGTTGGACTTTGAAGCCTAATACAGGGGCTAGGGGCAATGTCAAACCAGGCGCGGACCATTCAGCGCCTCAGCCCCAATACCACCCGAGGGCTACGGCCGTTGGAGCACCGCCTTCAGCTCGAAATTGGGGTCGGCCGCGAAGTCCGAGGGCGCGATGAAGCCTTTGCGATTCCACGGGATGGTGATGCCCGCGGCGGCATAGCAGCGCGCGGCGTATTCGGAGCAGATGTACTCATCGGTCACCGCGATCTTGCGCCGCTGGCGAGGCGTGAACGGCACGCGGGACGCCAAGATGCGGGCGGCGATCTTGGCAATTTGGCGTTTGTCGTAGGCGTAGCCAAAGCGATCAACGGCGAATTGCGCCAGTTCCCCCAATCCCTTCTTGTCGACGGCCGTGTGGAACTGCTTGTGCCGGATGATGGCCAGGCCGCCGGGATAGGGTTTGTTGTTGTTGGCGTAATTCTCCAGGTACTTGGACAGGCGCACCGTGCGAACGCCTTCGGGCTCCAAGCTCTCCAACAGCATGATGCGATCAATGGAGGCAATGCGAAGCACGAACCCGACGTGGCTCCACACGCTCCGGGTCGCCTGCTGGATCATGGCCGAGAAGATCCCCGTGCCCGAGCAGATGAGCACGTCGCCATCCTTAACCTTGCTTCGGAATGTCTCATAGGGTGTTACGGGCGTTGACGGAAACTCGTTTATACCCAAACTCATGGCGTCCTTTCCGGCCCCTCCCGGGCCTGGCGAATCCGCGTGGCGGATCGCGCATTGGAGACAATACCGCGTTTCCTGAACGTCTCGACAAGAATAGCACAGCCACCAGGTCGTGTAAACGGCGGCCAAACCGCGCCTTTCCAACCAGATAATCCATGTATGGGTGCAGATACTTCATAATTTCGCAGCAACAACTTCGCGTGATACAAACTATACGACAGGATTGAATATGTGGATGTGCGCTGCCGTCGTGAGCAGAGATGATTCAGTCCAAGCCGCCTGGGCGCCGCGTCTTCGGGCGTGTTTTTTGAAGCTTGTACCGAAGTCCCGTATACTTTCACGCATGGTTTTGCCGGTCGAGTAAGGTTGAAGGCGCCTGCGCCGCCGGGCGAGACGCGGCGTGATGTTGTTACCATGCGCGGGCAAGGAAGAAAAGGGAGCCATGTCGAAATCCAGCCCTGGCGAAAGAGCGGCGCTTGATCGAGCGGTTCGCCGTGTGACGCAAGCCGCGGTGATTGGCGTGAGCGTGTGGTTGTTGTCCATGGTGGCCCTGGCCGTTCTGCGTCCCGCCCCCTACGCCTCGGTGTGGCAAGTGGTGCTGGGCCAAATCGTGGCGGGCCGGGTGTTCGCCGTGAGCTTGGGCCTAAACCATGGGTATGACTATCTGTTCATCCTCTATCAGGCGTCGCTGCAGGATGTCTTCATGATGCTCTTGCTCTATCCCGTGCTAATCGCGGGGTATCGCAAGGCGATGAAAATGAACGTCGTGGGACCCATCATATCCAATATCAGGGACAAGGCGGAACACAACCAAAAGCGGATAAAGCCCTTCGGCGCCGCCGGGCTTGTTGTCTTCGTGTTCATCCCCCTGTGGAGCACGGGCGTCATCCCCGGAGGAATTGTGGGCCATCTCATTGGCTTGCGGATCCCAGTTACCATTGCCGCCGTGACCGCTGGCAATCTTCTTGCCGTGGCGGCGTGGGTCTTCTTTTTCGACTTGATGCGGGACCTTTCCGAGCGGTTTGCGGAGCAGGCCCCCATGCTCATCTTCGTCGCGGCCATTGCGGGCATGGCGATGTTGCAACTCATGCACTTGCGCCGGATGTGGCGTAAGCGCCGCGCCGTACGCAGAAGGGCCGCGCGCGACGAGGAGTCCACGCCTGTCCACGAACAAAGCTTGTAAGGGAAGCCAACAACGCATGAGGCGGGGCCGCGCAATGCGCCGTTTCCCTATCGCAGACTCATATGGAGGGTGATCCAATCCCATGGTAGACGCTGAACTGTTGAAAATACTCGTGTGTCCGGAAGACAAGACGCCTGTCACGCCTGCGGATGAAGCGCTGGTGGCGCGCATCAACGAGGCTATTGGCTCGGGCGCGCTCAAGAATCGCGGCGGCGAAACGGTGGAGGAGGCCATCGAGGGGGGGCTCGTGCGGGAGGACGGCGCCTACTGCTATCCCATCCGCGACGGCATCCCCGTGATGCTCATCGACGAAGCCATCCCCCTCGGCCAGTTGAGCGCTCATGACGGTTGAGGCGCCCGCGGACCGGCTGTTTCGCGAGATCCTGCTGGCGCGTCAACGGGTGTACGCGCTGGCGGGGCAGACCCCGCTTGAGCACATCCGGTTGGGGCAACCGGGCAGCGTGTATTTGAAGCGGGAGGACATGTCGCCCATCCACGCCTACAAATGGCGGGGCGCGTTCAACCGGATGTCCCTCCTCTCGGCGAAGGAACGGGAGCGGGGCGTGGTGGCGGTGTCGGCGGGCAACCACGCCCAAGGGGTGGCGCTTGGCGCGCAACGGCTGGGCATCGACGCGGTCATCGTCATGCCGACGGCGACGCCGCGCATGAAACAGGAGGCGGTGCGCCTTCACGGAGCGGGGCGCGTCCGGGTTATCGTCCATGGCGATCGCTATGACGAGGCCC
>SKRY01000341.1 GCA_007118235.1 Candidatus Hydrogenedentota bacterium
CGTGGCGTCGTAGCGCCGTGGCGTGAGACACTTTTCCCATGAACCACCCGCCGAAGAATCGGGCAATGACGCCCTAGAGGTCATTTCATGCGTTTGCAAGACATGTGCCGGGAATACAATATCCGGTTCAAGAAGCAGCTCGGCCAGAACCTGCTGCTGGACGACAACATCAACCGCATCATGGTGGATGCCGCCGCGCTCTCCGAAGAAGATGACGTCATCGAGGTCGGCGCGGGGCTGGGCGCGTTGACGGATAAACTCTATCCCCTCGGGCGGCGGATCTTGGCCATCGAGATCGATCCATCGTTCATGCCTTGCCTCGAAGACCGCTTCGGGGCCGTGGAGAACATCCGGCTATTCCGGGGCGACGTGCTCAACCACGAACCGCGCAAACTGGCGGACGAATACCTGCCCGGCCCTACCTGCCTCAAGATGGTGTCGAACCTCCCCTACTACATCACCACCCCCATTCTCTTCCACTTCTGGGAGAGTTCGCTCCACTTCGACCGCATGATTGTCATGGTGCAGGCCGAGGTGGCCGAGCGCCTGTGCTCCGCGGTAAACTCGGCCTCCTACGGCGTCCTGGCCTTGGCCGCCAAATACTACAGCGACGTGGACATCGTCCATCACGTCCCCAAGACATGCTTCCGCCCCATGCCCAAGGTGGACAGTTGCGTCGTGCGTTTTCGCAACCGCGAGACGCCCCTGTACCCCGGCGTGGACCAAGACCTTCTCTTCGGAATCATCCACAAAGCCTTCCGGCAACGCAGGAAAACCCTGCGCAACACGCTGGGCAAGGCGCCCGAACTCGGCATTGACCGTGACGCCGCCCTGGACGCCTTGTCGGAAGCCGGCATTGATCCCTCCCGCCGCCCGCAGACCCTCACCCTCTCGGACTTCGCCGCCGTCGCCAAGGCGCTCAGCAAGAGCCGCGCTTAAGTTCTCCGCCGAACCGGCCGATAGGAAGCTCCGGTTAGGTGGAGACACGGCCCAACGGCTCACACTGGCCCCTGGGACCACCTTTTTGCCGCGGGATCAGCGCGGACCAAGTCCTCGATGCGCTCTTTCATTCTCGCCTCGTAGCAGGGGGACTTGCCCGCGTGACTTCCCGGCGTCCCGCCATCCCGTCGACGGTGTTGAAGACGGGGGCGGGGCCTAATTGCATGCGACACCACCGAGGACGCCACATATGGAACAAGCGTGCGGCAGCCCATGGGGTGGCGGCGGAAAAACCCTCGCCCCGGAGATGAACGACTACGCCAATCAGATCATTCATAGCCTTCCCAGCGGCGTCATGGCGCTTGACAGCGAAGCCCGCATCCTCATCGCCAACCCCGCCGCATGCGGCTTTCTCAACGCGGATCAGGCGGATTTCGCGCCGGGCGTCCACATTGAGGACCTGCCCATTGCCCGGCCCTTCATGGAGGTAATGCGCGAGGTCATGACCGCTCAGAAGTCCATCTCGCGGCGGGAGATCGTCCTTGAGGTGGCCAAGGGGCAAAAGCGGGAGATCGGCTTGTCGGCCTCCTTGCTGGACGGCCCCGAGGCGTTCAACGGGGTCATCTTCTTGTTCACGGACATGACCGAGCGGCGCAACATTGAGCGAGCCGCCGAACTCAACCGCCAATTGGCCTCCCTGGGCGAGCTGACCGCCGGGGTGGTCCATGAACTGCGAAACCCCGTCATGGTGATCAGCGGCATGGCGGAATGGCTGCTGCGAAAGGCAACGGACCAGATCCTCCAAGACACGGCCCAGACCATCTCCGAGGAAGCCGCCCATCTGGAACGAACCATCAGCCAGTTTCTCGGGTTCGCCCGCCCGTTCCAGATCGAGACCACCCGCTGCCATCCCAAGATGATCGTCGCGCGGACCCAGCGCTTGTGTCAGCAAAAGGCGGTGGACAAAGGGGTGCGGCTCGACGAGGACGTCCCCCCCGGCCTCCCCGAGATGGAGGCCGATCCCGGCCGCGTCGCCCAGGCGCTCTCCAACCTTGTCAACAACGCCATCGACGCCGCCGCGCCCGATGAAGGCCGGGTGCTGATAGCGGTCCACCGGGTGGACGCGGACATGCTCTTCGAGGTATACGACAACGGCTGCGGCATCCAAGCGCCCCCCGATCAGAACTTGTTCAAACCTTTCGTCACCCATAAGGAGGGAGGCACCGGCCTGGGACTCGCCATCGTCCACCGGATCATCACCGCCCACAGCGGGACCGTCGCGTACGATAGCCTGGAAACGGGGGGAACGCGGTTTGAGATTCGCGTTCCCATCGTCAAAGGGACATTGTGGTAACGCCTATCTCCCATCCGCCACACATCGCTCGCGCGGATGCCTCATGGAAAGGAACACCCCCTATGCACAAACCTACTCGGCTTTCCCATGGGTTCACGCTCATTGAATTGCTCGTGGTAATCGCGATCATTGGCATCCTAGCCGCCCTCTTGCTGCCCGCCTTGGGAAGGGCGCGAGAGGCCGCCCGGCGCATGAGTTGCGCCAACAACCTGAAACAGTGGGGGCTCATCTTCAAAATGTACGCTTCGGAAAGCGATGGCCGCTTCCCCACGAAGAACCAATGGGGCATTGGGCACATCCTTCTGCCCCAAGGCGTGAACAGCGTCCAGCTTTACCCCGCGTACTGGACCGATCCCGATATCGCCATCTGCCCCTCCGATCCACGGGGAAACGATTTCAATACCCAGCATTGGTGGCGGGGCTACGCCAACGTCCCCGGCTTGGAAGGCCAGCCGCTGTCCAAGGCCGTGGAGGCCATCACCGATCATGGCGACCCCGCCCTGACCGCCGTGGCCCACGGCGCCCGGCACACCGCGCTGTCCCATCCCCACTCCTACATCTATAATCCCTACGCCACCCGCACCGTCTCGCAGTGGCTCGACAGCGTGTTCGGTTATCAGAACAGCGCTTGGACCTGGCACGATGCGCCCCCTGCCGCCCGGTCACACCTCGTCGAACAGTATTGGGCGCCCGCCATCGCCCGGACAGGCGCGCCCAACTGGTTCAACATCCGGAAGTGGCGCATGGTTGGCCAGACCGATATGGGACCGCGGCAATTGAAACATCATCCCCAGGGAAATGGCTGGTTCGACGACGACGGCGCGCCCTTGCCCTCTAGGTACATGCTATTGCGCGAAGGCATCGAGCGCTTTTTCGTCACCGACATCAACAACGCCGCCGCCAGCGCTCGAGCCCAAAGCGAACTCTTCGTGAAGTGGGACGCGTGGGGCGCCCAGAGCCACCAGGCCGATGGTTGGGGCGAGGACTTGGGAACCGCCGTGTTCAACCACGCCCCCGGCGGCTCGAACGTGCTCTACATGGACGGCCACGTCCGCTTTGTCCGGTATCAAGAAGACGCCCCGGTCAAAAGCCCGGAACCCAACGATCGCCCGCGCGGCGCCGGCGCCAACCTCGGCAGCCAGATACACTTGTGGGCCTCGCGTTTCGGCGGCCAGGGCTGAGAACCGCTTCCCACGGGGAACGCGCCGCACTCCCCCATCCCCCGCTCAGCCCGCCGTGCCGCCGATGGTGAGTTCGCGGACGCGCAGGGTGGGCTGAGCGTCGCTCACAGGCACGCCTTGGCCGGCCTTCCCGCAAGTCCCAATGCCAAAACCAAGGTCGTTGCCAATCATCTCGATAGCCTGAAGCGTGTCTGGCCCGTTGCCAATAAGGTTGGCCCCGCGCACAGGCGTCTCCGCCTTCCCGTTGCGAATGAGGTAGCCCTCGCTCACGTCGAACACGTAATCGCCGTTGAGTGGATTCACTTGGCCGCCGCCCATCTTGCGGACAAACAAGCCGGACTCCGTCGAGGCGAGGATCGCCGCGGGGTCATCGGACGCGGGTTCGACGAAGGTGTTGGTCATGCGCGGGATCGGTTTGTGCTGATAGGATTGCCGCCGCCCGTTGCCCGTGGGCGCCATGTTCATCCGGCGGGCCGTGCGCGCGTCGTTCATGAATCCCACGAGCACGCCCTGATCGATGAGCACCGTCCGGCCCCCCGCTTCGCCTTCGTCATCCACCGACACCGTGCCCCGCTTCCGCGGCAAGGTGGCATCGTCCACCACGGTAACGCCCGGCACGGCGATGGTCTCGCCGAGGTGGCCGCAGTATTTGGACAACCCCTTGTCGATGTGATCCGCCTCAAGCCCGTGGCCCACGGCTTCGTGGATCATGGTGCCGCCCGCCTCGCTGCTGAGCACGACGGGCATGCGGCCCGTGGGCGCGGGATCCGCCTCGAGCATTAGCACCGCCCGGCGAGCCGCTTCCTCCCCCAACGCCTCCGGATTCACCTCGTCGAACAGCTCAAAACCCATCGCGCCGCCCGAGGGCTCGTAGCCGGTTTGAATGAGGCCGTCATCCGCGGCGACCGCTTGGACCACGAACATGATCTGCGGCCGAAGGTCTTCCACGAAACGCCCTTCCGAATTCACGATGATCACCCTGCGCAAGGCGTCCGCGTAGGTGACGGCGACCTGCCGGATGCGCGGATCAACAGCGCGCGCCGCGCCATTGGCCGCCCGCACCAGCTCGAGTTTGCGCGGCGTTCCCACGGTGTTTGGCGCGATCGTCACCGGCATCTGATGACGCTCTGGCGTGAAGCCAAAGTCATACGCCCTTTTCTCCGCCGACACCCCGTCCGCCACGGTCTCCGCCGCCTTGAGCAGCCCGTCCAGCGACACATCATTGGAATGCGCATACAACGTGCGATCACCCCCCAGCACGCGGATGCCCGCCCCGATATCAGTCCCCTGCGTGATGCGCTCAGCCTTGTTATCCTCGAACCCGGCCATGGTCATGGTCTTCTCTTCGTAATAAATCTCACCGAGATCGCCGCCATTGGCCAGCGCCCGGGACAGGATTGCCTCGGCATGGTGCTGCAAGAAATCGATCATGGATTCGGAGCCTCTCCATTCAAAGCTTGGGTTCATTGGGAATGATGCGGCAAGCATACCCTTGCGCACACGCCCAACGCAACGCGCTCGCTGCAGCTATCCACTTCCTCCACGAGGCGCGCCTAGGACGCCGCCGAAAAACGGCGCCGCCCGGCGCGCGGCTCCACCTCCGGGTCCGGAATCCCTTCTGTCCGTCGATTTCTTCATCGTCCTTCGCCCGCGCCCTCTACACTAATTTATGGCAAGAAACTGTCTCAACGCTATTGGCGGAAAGGGCATACCCGAGCGGGTCGCGCGTGGTCCAGCGGGCTTGGAAGGGCGAGTAGTAGCGGTGTGGCGCGTAGTACAGCCC
>SKRY01000389.1 GCA_007118235.1 Candidatus Hydrogenedentota bacterium
CCGTGCGATCCGTCTTCAGCTTGAGCACCGCCAAGTCGGTGTAGCGATCCGCGCCCACCACCTCGGCGTCCAGCTCGGTCCGGTCGTACAACACGCATTTCACCACGCTGGCGTCGCCCGCTACGTGCTCGTTGGTGACCACGTAGCCGTCCGGGCTGATGATGAATCCGCTTCCCACCACGGCGCGCTCCTCGCGTTGTCCGCCGGCGAATACCTCTCGTACGGGCCGGATGTGAACCAGGGCGGGCGAGACCTGGTCTTTTGCGCGTATCATGGCGCGGTCAATGGAAGGGGGGCCGGTTGTGGCGCAGCCCGTCAGGATAATAAGAAGTGCGCCAAGAAGAACGGGGGAAGGAACACGCAAGGACAGATCTCCTAAGAAGAATGGCGCGCCGCAGCAGTAGCTCACTACTATATTATACGCCGAACCGGCGCCCCCGTAAAGCGCACGGCATGTCGATTGGCGCCGGGAAACGCGAATGAGACTGAGTGGGGGCGCGTGAGGACGCATGACTCGACTTGGCGGGTCTGCCGCGTTATGATACCGGCAGTTGTACACGGAATCGCATGTTTGGAGCAAGAAGATGTTTAGTGTAGTAATTGAGAAGATCGCCGGTGTGATATTCATCGTTAGCGCCGTGTTGAAGGCGCTGGATATGAGGATGTTCGAACTCCAGATCCTTGGTTATGGGATTCTTGAGGATCCCCAAGCCGTGACTGCGGCCGCCTTCGGGACAGTGGGCGTCGAGACTTTATTGGGAATGGTCTTGCTCGCCGGAATGCGTTTCAAGGGAGCGGTTTGGCTTTTCACGTTGGCCTTGTTGGCCGGTTTCACGGCCTTGGTGGGCTACGGATGGTTGTTTCAAGACCTTGACGAGTGCGGCTGCTTCGGCGCGTACGTTGAAATGACCCCCGCCGCAACCATCACGAAGAATCTGATCATGATGGGTTTTATCGGGGCCGCATGGTTTCGGCGGCGTTCCTTGGCGGGTGATAAACCACCCGGGGAGTGGCTGGCGTTGCGGGTGGCGGCGGCGGTCCTAGGGGCTTTGGCGGTCACGGGCGCTGGCGTGTACGGGGTATACGGCGCCGGCCCGGCGGAGGCGGACCGTCCCTTCGCGGAGATGACCTATCAAGATGGAGCGGTGACGGTGGAGTTGGGAGAGGGGGAGCATCTCATCGCGATGTACGGGGCGAACTGTGAGCATTGCATGGGGACCGTTCCTGACCTTCACGGACTCATGTTCGCGGAAGGCGTTCCCCCCGTGGCGGCCTTCCTATCGGGAGAGCCGGATGAGATCGAACAGTTTCGGGCCATCACTCAGCCCTTGTTCCCCTTGGAACCCATCGAGCTGGTGGAGTTCGTGCGCCATATCGGCTCGGCCCCGCCCCGGTTCATTCTGGTGCGGGACGGGGCGATCGTGGCCTATTGGGACGATGAGGCGCCGGAGGCCGAAGCCGTGCGCGCGGCGTTGACGCAGGAATGAGGTCCCGAACCCCAATCGTTGGATGGCCGCCCCGAAGCTATGAACCGGCGAGGACAACTCCCACCGCCGCGACAGGGCGCTCCAGTTCGGAATCCGACTCAAACTGAAAGATGGTGCGAGCCGGGGTGTCCGTGCCACGAGGGGTAAGGGTAAGCACGTATTCGCGGCCCGCTTCTGTCTCTTGGAAAATGTGAAGGAAGTCATCGTTGCTTGGGCGGACGCCCGTGAGGACCACGGGGTCGTCTCCCTCAATCCGCACGCGGAGTTGCTTGGGATGGCTGCCCTCGTTCTCGCGCCAAACCAGCATACGCGGCTCAATCGTGGCGCTGGATTGGCCGCTGGGGTTGGGCCGCGTGGCCGGGACTTGCCGGGCGGGCGGCGCTTGGGAAAGCGTGTGGCTTTCGGGGAGTACGCGCGCATGGGCGTTAACCGTGGCTTGCTCATCCCCCGAATGCTGGGCCGAGATTCGGATGACGCCAAAAACCGGGCTGCTCGTGTCCGTTGGCGCGGCCGTGACGCGATAGCGCGCGCCGGGCTCGAGTTCCTCCAATTGCGTCTCGATCTGGGGGGTGGAAGACTCCACGGCCCTTATGTGGACGGGCTCTTCAAGACCGCCGTGAATGTCAATGGTTCGCGGCTCGGGCGCCTCGCCCACGGTCCACGTGAGGGTGTTGGTGGAAAGGCGCAAAACTTCGGGGATATGCACGATCATGCGCAGGACGTACGTTGGGGACGCCTCGTAGTCCGTCATTACTACGATGGTGCTGGATTGGCGTCCCGTGAGGCGGCCCGCGTTGAACACAGCTTCAATCTCGCCGGATTCGCCGGGCTCATAGCGGCGTTTGTCCAATTCGGGCACGGTGCATCCACATGTGGAGGTAATGCGCCCGATGGTGATGGGCGCATCACCGGTGTTTCGGAATGAGTATGTCGTGCTGACTTGTTCCTGGCCAGGCTCCATGTGGTGCTCCCACGCTTGCGTGTCCCATTCGAGCTGGCCCGCCGCCGAAAAGGCCACAAGCACGGCCGCCACGCTTCCGGCAAGACGCATCATGATAACGTTCTCCCATGTTGCTGTTTTGATCCATTAGTACGTATTACAAGGTATTACAAGTGCGGCCTTGGCCGTATTCCCGCGCGTATTCTAACAGAAATTCGCCGGTCAACCAGCAGAGGCGCGCGAGCGACGGATGAAGGCGGAGCGAGTGGGAGGTTTCCTCTTGGGGAACGGTGTGTCCCCGCGAAACGAAAAACCGGGAAAGAGGCTGACCTCTCTCCCGGCGATGGCGGAACATGGTGACGTTTAGCGGCCCAAGTTCACCGTTTCTTGGAGCAGCTCGTCGGCGGCGCTGATGGTGCGCGCATTGGCTTGGAAAGCGCGTTGCGTAATGATTAGCTCGCTGAACTCCCGGCTGAGGTCCACATTCGAGCCTTCCAACACGCCGCCGGAGACTTGGCCGCGGCCGCCGGTGTTGGGCAGGCCGATCTGGGGCGAGCCGGATGCAGGCGTGTCGCGGAACATGTTTTGCCCCATCCGTTCCAGGCCGCCGACATTACTGAAGCTGGCGAGGCCCACCTGGCCGATGGTGCGGGTCAAGCCGTTGGTGAAGACGCCGTTGATCACGCCGTCCCGGCCGATGGTGAAGCTTTCCAGCGTTCCCCGGCCGAACCCGTCCTGCGATTCAAGGTTCACATCGCTGCTGCTGGAAAGTTCCGTCAGCCGGGTGTAGTCGAGCCGGAACTCGAAGGGATCCACGGGGAAGGATTCCAAATCTCCGAGGTCGTCGCTGTCAATCGCGATGTGGAAGCCGTCCTCCGGCCGGGGCGTGAAAACGCCGGCTTCCACCGTGCCTTCATGCGCCTTGTCGCCATTCGCGTCGAACAACAGCGTTCCCGCGCCTATGTCCCTGGTTTCACCTTCCTTGTTGGTGAAGTTCGCTTGCCACTCCCAAGAGTTGTAGCTTACGCCGTCGTATTCTTGGGGCGAACGCTTCTCGAAGGTCAGGGTGACCGCCCGTTTCGTGCCGAGGGAATCGTAGACCTCGATGGTGCGCGTCACGGTCGCGCCGACGTCCGCATCGGAATCGAGATTGCCGATCAGGCGGGCTTGCCGTGTGGCGGAGACAATGGATTGCGCGCCGACAGGGATTTCGATGTTTTCAGGCGAGGCGGTAGCTTGAATCACGCCGTCCTCGTCCGCCAGGAACCCTTGTACAAACAGGCCGGTTCCCCCATGGATGAGTTGGCCGTCGGCGTTGAGTTGGAACGAACCATCGCGCGTGTAGCGCTGGACGTTGCCATCGCTCAAGACAAACATGCCCGCGCCTTCGATGGCGAGATCGGATTCAACGCCGGTTGAACTCATGGAGCCTTGTCCATGGTTGACACTTATGGAGGCGACTTGAACGCCAAGGCCGACTTGCGAGGGGTTGTTCCCGCCGAATCCGTCCACGGGCGCGCGGGCGCCGGACAGGGTCTGGCTAAACAGGTCTTGAAACTGGACCGTCGAGCCTTTGTATCCCGTGGTATTGACGTTGGAGATGTTGCTTGCAATGACATCCAAACGGCGCTGATTCGCCAGTAGCGCCGTGACTCCGGTAAAGAGCGCACTTCCCATCGTTCATTCCTCCTACAGTTGCTGTTGGGTGGGACCGCGTCGGTCGGTCGGCGGTCCCCGGGCCTCTCTCAGAGGAGTCCAGCCCGATCCTTCACTTGGGGTTGGGCGGCCGGTTCTTCATGGGGAAGGATGGCCGCGCTGTCAATTTGGGTGAACACGTTTTCGCCCGCCTCTTCGCGGGGCATGGCTGTTATGACGGTGCGGTTGGCCACGCTCACCACGAGCGCGGATCGCTCCGTTACGAGTAAGGCTTCCTTGGCGCCTTTGGCCGCCAGTTTGTCCAGGGCCTGTTCGGCCTGCGCCATCTCCCGGGGAGTCAGTGTAATGCCCCGGCTTTCCAGGCGTTGTTGCGCGTGGGCGCTGAGACGCAGGCCTTTACCGGCCTGAGTTTGCTGTTGTTCGCGCAGGACCTCGGCGAAGCTCGTCGCGGCCGCCTCTTGAGCGCGAGGCGGCTTGGGCGTAGCGCCGGGCTGCGCGGGTTGCGTTGGGTTAAGGTCTATTGGGTTTACCATGGGGTAGCCCCCCTGTCTTTACTCGATGCCACGGATGTTGTTCACGGGAACCGAATATCCCGCTACCGTGACGTATGGCACATGTTCCTCGGTGTGGATTCCCGTTACTTCCCCCGTGATGGTTTCGCCTTCCTCGGTTCTGCCTGTCACCGTGCGGCCGAGCAAGGATGCGGCCCCAATGAATCGGGAGTGTTCCATCGTCTCCCGGAACTCGGCGAAACTCTCGTTGAGATTACTCATCTGTTCGAGAGAGGAGAACTGGGCCAACTGGGCGACCATGTCCCGATCGTCCATGGGATCCAAGGGATCCTGGTTCTGCAACTGTGTCACGAGAAGCTCCATGAAAGCCTCCCGGCCGAGTTCGGCCCCGGGACGCACCTCGCCTTCCGCGAGAACCTCCACCCCCTTGATGCGGGCATCCTTGGGCGCGCCGCCCAGTTGCTTGGCCTGACCGAGCAGGCCCGCGCGAGGGATGGACTGCATCTGCTCCCACGTCTCCACCCGCTTGTTGGGGGAGGGGCTCATGAGGCCGGTGGTGTTCATCCGGGCGCCTACAAGGGCGTTCATCGTTCATCACCTCCTTTGACGTTCATCATGTATGGGAACGTTCAGATCCGTACGTCGATCGTTTGGTCGGTAA
>SKRY01000021.1 GCA_007118235.1 Candidatus Hydrogenedentota bacterium
CCACGCGGTTCCAGGCGCGATGCGCGGCGGCGATGTCCCGGGGCTCCACGATGCGCCATTTGGCCTCGCTCTCCCGGACGCCGGTCACCGGAGCGCCCCCGGCCTGATGGATGGTGATCCGTTGGAAGGTTTCAGCTGGGTAAGGCAACACCCGGCGGGCTTCGTGATCGCGCCGCTGGGTTTCCTGTTCCGTATAGGACATCAACCAGTAGCCGCCCAGAAGGAGCCCCAGCACGGCCAGCAACATAAGCGTGGATTTTAGATTCATTGATACTTCCTTCGCACGAGATAGGTCACGACGCCCGCCGCCACGCAGATTTGCAGCAGCCCGAGGGTCGCCAGCCAAGCGATGAATTGCTCTTGCTCGGAGGTCAGAATGATCGCCTCGGCACGAGACGCCGCGGGCCGCATGGCGATGAGTTCCTCGCTCTCGGTAAGCCACGCCATGGTGTTGAGAATGAAATTCTGATGGCTCGTGATCTCACGCAGCATGGCGTTGGCGGCGAATTCCGTGGACCCAATGACGACCGCCCGCGCGTCACGGGTCTGGCCCGTGTCGCCGATTTCGATGTCCGTCTGCCGCGTCGCCGCCATGGCCAGACTCACGGGTCCCTCGAGATCCTCCGAACCCATCGTGGCCTGGCCCGTTTCGAGCACGAGCGACACGTCCTTCTCGCCCCAGAAGTTCGGCGGCGTGCGGATGAGTTCGCTTCGCGTCACCCGTTCGGGCCGCTGCGGCGTGGGATACGTGGGCCGGGCGAGGACAAAGATCATCTGTTGGTTGAATCCGCGGGTGATGTCGTGCTCGTAATTATAGCAGCCCATGAACTGTCCAGCGGCGTCGTGTTCCGTGGTGAAGGGAGTACTATCGTGACTCAGCAAGATTTGCGTTTGGGTTTCTTGCGAGAAGATCAGGCCTTCTCCGAGCTGGATGCCAAACTGATCCGCCAGCCAAGGCCGGAGCCGTTCCTCCTGACCCATGGCGATCGGCGGACGCTGCCAGGGATCCATCATGACGAGAACGCGTCCCCCCTGGTCGACATAATCCCGAAGCGGCTCGACATACCGCGCGTTCAGGTCGCGCCGGGGTCCATTTATCACGACCACCTCGGCATCGTCGGGGATCTCCGGCGCCATCAAGTCCAATTCGAGTTGCTCCACGTCGTACCCTTCGCCTTCGAGCATGACGCGCAACGCCGAGGCCCCGCGGTCGCCTTGATCCATGATGTCCCGCTCATCCATACCGGTGAGGAAGTACACCTTGGGCCTGCGGTCGCGGATGACGTTGATCAGGGCATTGGTGAAATCCCGTTCCGGCATGCGGGCATTGGCGCTGTCCAGATTGAGCACGCGCTGCCGGTTGCCGCGCCGGATGACGATGGTGCCTTGGGTGGCCACCTGCTGAAGCCCAACCCCCTGAAGCCGGGCGCGGTCCACTTGGGGGTCCAGGAATTCCACATTCAGATGATCCGTGTGCGCCTCGAGCCGGTCCAGGAACCGCCGGGTGTTGGAGCGGCCCATGTCGACCAAGCGGTCGTCCGTGGCCAGAAAGAAACACAGCACATCGATGTCCCGGTCCATGTTTTGCAGGACTTGTACGGTGATGGGCGAGAGGTCTCGCCGGCCTTCTTGGGTGAGATCGGCATAGACATCCCATTGCCGGGCGAAGGCGTACAAGGTGATGCAGATCGCGAGAAAGACCACCGACGCGATTACCGTGTTCAAGCCATACAGCGTGCGTTGCTGGGACGCGGTGCGGGCGATATTTGTCAACACCAGCGCCACCCAGGCGACGCCAGCCGCTACCCCCGCAAGGAACGGGACCACGACAACCTGCGCGAACAAGTCCTCTTGCACGGCGAGAAAATTGATTCCAGCGGCGATCCCCACGAGCGCGGCGATACCGGTGATTCGGCGAATCCAAGTCATGTACTACGCCCTCCATTTCCGGGATTCAAGCGTCCGGAACGTCAGGAAGAGGAAAAAGCTCGTGAAGAGCAGGTAATAAGCGATGTCGTGCGGATAGATGATGCCTTCGGCCAGGTCGCGGGCATGGGCGTCCAACGGCAGTGAAACGACCAGCTCCCGGAAGATCGCGTAAACCATTTCCGCCGCGCGGATCAAGCCCGCCGGCCAGGTGTCGGGCGCGGGGATGGTCTCGGGCAGATCCTGGCCCATCAGCCCTAGAATCCAAGACACGAGGGCGATGCCAAACGTCATGGTCCCCGCGGTGACCTGGTTGTTGGCGAGGGACGAGATGAACAATCCCATGCTGAAGAACGCCGCGCCCATCAGAAAGACCGTCACAAGCCCAAACGCGAGCACCACGGGTTCGATGGGCGTGAAGGAGCCAATGATGATGAGATGGAACCCGACAATGAGCATGAGCACGAACAACGTGCCCAGCGAAGCCAGGTATTTCCCAAAAATGATCTCCCTATCCCGGAGGGGATGGGTCAATAACAGCTCCATGGTGCCCTTGTTTCGCTCCTCCGAGAGGAGCCGCATGGTCACCAGGGGGCCGATGAACATGAGAAGCTGGCCACACAGCACCAGGAACGGGCTGAGCATCCATTCCTCCATCTCGGGGATGGCGTCATAGCCGTATGTAGAGGGGTTCTGGGTGATGCGGCAATAGATGATGAAGCTGCCCGTGAAGTAAAGGCCGGACAGCAATGCGTACACGCCGACAATAACAAAGCCGACGGGCGTGGTGAAGTAGCTGATGAATTCCCGTTTACAAACCGCCCATGTTGATCGCATTAAACCTGTGCTCCTTCGTCCACGGAAATGGCGTCCACGAAGATGTCCTCAAGCGTGCGTGCGCGCTCGCGAAGGCCGCAAAGCCGGTAACCAGCACGGACGACGGCTTCAGCAATCCGGGGTTGGATGTCGCTGTCGGCGGCGGCTTCCACGACAAAGCACGGGCCCGCGCCATCAAGCTTGACCCGTTGGACGCCGTCGAGTTCGCTAAGCAGGCTCTCCACCTTCTCCCGGGGCCCGCGCACATCCACCTCAAGCCGTACGACCCCGTCCTCGGGGCCCACGAGATTCTCCATGGTGTCCTGCGCCACCAGCCGGCCGTTGTGAATGATGAGCACCCGTTGGCAGAGCATCGAGACCTCCGGGAGGATGTGCGTGCTCAAGAGAACGGTGTGGTTATGGGCCAACTCCCGGATCATCTGGCGGATTTCGATGATTTGGCTTGGATCCAGCCCCACGGTGGGCTCGTCCAGAATAAGCACGGGCGGATTGCCTATGAGGGATTGCGCCAACCCGACCCGCTGCCGGTAGCCCTTGGATAGGTTCCTAATGATCCGGCCGCCCATATGCTCAAGTCCGCACAGGGACATCACACGATCCGCCTCGGCTTGAAGCCCGTGGCGGGGAATCCCCTTGATCTCGCTGACGTAACGCAGGAAATGACGCACGGCCATCTCCCCGTACAAAGGGACGCTCTCCGGCAGATAGCCCACGCGGCGTTTCACTTCGATGGGGTCCTTCGCCACGTCATACCCCGCGATCCGCGCCGTACCTTCCGTGGCGGGAGAGTAGCCCGTGAGAATCCGCATCGCCGTCGTCTTTCCCGCGCCGTTGGGTCCGAGAAATCCGACAATTTCGCCTTGCGCTACCTCAAACGAGACCTTGTCGAGGGCCGTGATAGAACCGTACCGTTTGGTCAGTTCCTGGGCCTGAATCATTCGCTGAACTCCTTCCTTGAAGCGGGACACCGCCTCGCCAAAATCGGCCTGTCCGCCGCAAGTTGCAATTTATCTTGGGTCCATGTAAGATTAAGAGGCTACATATTGTGCCGGGTATCCGGCCCACGGGAGGAAAAACTTTCCGTCAAAGGCTCCTGCGCAACGCCCCTTCTTATAGCATGTAGAACGGGCCAACGTCCACAAGAGCCTTGTTTCCAAGGGTTCGCGTTCCGTGGACTCACGCTGGGAGCCGGATGGCATGGGATATGCTCCCCCGGGGAAGGTAACGTTGCAACGCCCAAAGAGTAATACAGGAGGCCGCATGGAGACTGCGATGTACGTTCAGTGTTGTGTGTGCAAACGTGTCCGCGAAGACGATGCGTGGGTCCTTCCGGAGTCCGGCGAGAATCTTCAGACCAACGCTAGCCATGGTTATTGTCCGGAGTGCGCCGAAGCGGCATTTCGAGAGATTCGGGAGATGCTCAGTAGAGAGCAGCACAGTAGCTGCACGGCGCACGGGGCGGCGTAACATCACGTTTTCCCCGCGGACGATTCGCCAGCAAGGACATCGTTCCCCTACTCACCCCGTCATGGCGCCCGTGAGTTGCGTGGAATCGTGACAAGCCTCCGCATCGGCCGTCCGCAACTCGGGATCGCGGCATAAGCTGACAAGGCACGGTTGCTCCACCACCTTATGCGTCCCCATCTCGTTAAGGCGCGCCTTGATTTCAGCCACGTGGCGCCTTGACAGTAGGCGGGGATGCACCGTGATCCGAATTTCGTGGGAGACTCCGCTTTCAATCACGAGCCTCGCGCTTTCCCACGCGCGCGCGCCGCTGCCTTCGATGGTGGTGACGCGGGGATATTCACCGGGCAACGCCTTGATGTCCAACCCCACCCAATCCACGCTGGAGAGCAAGGCCTCCAGTTCACGCGGATAGACGCCGGCGGTGTGCAATCCCACCTTGCACCCCATCGCCTTGCTCTCCGCGGCGGCGCCGTGAATGGCGTGCTGATGCGTGGGTTCGCCCCCTGAGAAGACGATGGCGTCGAGAAGCCCTTGGCGGCGTTGCAGAAACGACGCAACCTCTGGCCACGGCATCTCGTTCCTTCCCTTGGCGCCCAACAGCTCCGGGTTGTGGCAGTAGCGGCACCGCCAGGGACATCCCTGACAGAACACGACCGCCGCCAGTTCGCCCGGATAGTCGATGGTGGTGAAGGGAAGCAGGCCGCCCACCCTGAGCTGTTCCGCCGCCGGCATTCGGCTTAGCCCTCCATGGATTTCGGCTCTTCAAAGAAGGCGCGTTCGCCGTGTTCGGTCTGTTTGCTCTTGTTCCACGTGGATACCGGACGATGGTATCCCATCACGCGGCTCCATACCTCACAACGGACGCGTTCCTCGGGTTTCAGTTCAGGCGTGTGCTCTTGCATTAGACGCTCTCCTTCATTTTGCGCGCGGCAATCTCCTGGTCACACAGGGGACAGAACTCATGTTCGCCGTTGAGGTA
>SKRY01000230.1 GCA_007118235.1 Candidatus Hydrogenedentota bacterium
CCGGGATAGGCCTGGCCTGGACGCAGCTCAAGGACTTGCCCCGTCTGCCCCATCACTTGGACCATAATGGGATTGATCCCATGCAGTCCGGCCACGTTACCGTCCTCCTTGTTCCCTCAAACTCAATATCAGGCGGACCTCGCCCTTGCCAATACCCAATTCGCTGGCGATTTCGGCGATGCTCATACCGGCGTCGCTGTATTCATAAACGCGCGAGCGGAGCGGGCCTTCGGCTCCATCCTCACCGGAGGGCTGGTCCAGGGTTCCGGTGCGGCTGGCGGCCTCCAAGCCGCGCTCCTGGCCCAGATTGAGCAGGGCGCGAAACGCCTGCCGGGCCGCCTCCGGGTCGCCGGGTTCGGGGGGCTTCTGTCCAGGGGCCTTTTGAGGGAAGTAGACGCCCGGCGGTGGGCTAATGAAATCAAGCCCAGCCCAGTAACCAGGGGCATCGGACTCCTCCGGCTCTTCCTTGTCATCCTCACCATCCGGCGAAGCCAGGATGTGAAGCGCTGGGCGTTCGCGCGGCGGAACCTTGTCCTCGTCAGCCGGCGCGGCGTCATCGTTGCTTGAACTATCGGCTGGGGCTTCTACGGACTTTATCGGCGTTTCGTGGGCGTCTTCGTCCGGCGCGGGGTCTTGGGACTTCGTTTGCCGCCAATCCCAAGGCATCCGCCCTCGTGGCGGTTCAACAGCTTCCGCTTGGGCGTGCCCAGCCTGTTTTGGCGGCTCCTCGGCCTCGGGAGCATCGCCGGGCCGCGGCGCGGCTTCATCCTCGCGGCGTTCGTGACTCCCGCTGGTGAATTCGACAGCGCGTTCCGCTGTGCGGAAAATCTCCTGTCGCCCTGCATCGGGGTCCGGCGCCTCGCCGCCTTGGCCAGCGGCATCTTCTTCGGGGCGGTCCCGCCGGTATTCTTCAAGCTCGCCGGCGGTAGGCTGCACGGGGCGTTCGGCGGCCTCGCGCACATCGTCCGCGTTTGGACCGCTGCTTGATTGAGAGGCCCGAGACGAATCGGAGGCGGACGCCGTGGAACCCGCCGCCCCGCCCGCTTGTGAAAACGTTAATGGACCCGGCTTCCTTTCTTGGGCCGCGCCATGAGACGCCGCCTCGATCTCGCCGTGGAGGACGGCCAATTCCTCGCGCACCCGTTGCAGACGGCCTTCAAGTTTGGCGGCTCTTTGCTCCAGTTCGTCCGCACGTTGCCGCGCGGCGCGATTTTTCTCTTCCATGTGGGCGAGTTTCTGCTCGAAGTTCTGGTTGAACTGGCGCGCAAGCGTCTTCTGCTCTTCCAACATGTCGCGCATGGTCTGCAAGAGAATCATCATGTTGGCCAAGTCGCCGGTGGTATCGCCTTCCGCGCCCGAGGCGGGCCGCCGGCGTTGATACACCACGAACAACACAGTGGAAAAGACAATCCCCGCGACAAGGAGATACGCCGCAACGGTGAGCAACCATTCGAATTGAGACATGACGAGCCTTTCCTGCGCAGGATAGTTGCTTAACCCTCGGAGCCTTCCTTGGCTCGGCGGGCCGGTCCGCAAATCCTTTACCGTCGTTTTTCATCCCGCAAATGCCGCGCCGCGCGGCATTCCCAAGCCGGGATGCTGCCCTTTCAAGGTATGGTAACGGGCGTCATTGTGCCGGTTTTCAGATGGAGATGTCCAGATACTTTCCCGGATCGGCGTTGACGCGCCCCAGTACGCCGTCCTCGAACGCCTTCTTGTCCGGGCGGCGGAGTCGAGGGCGCGTGTCCGTCCGCGTAGGGCGTTCGGCGGAGTTGGCCAAGCGTTTGTCCGTCCCGGAGGACGCTTTCACCTGGCGTTGCCGCTTGGCGCGCAGCCGTTCTTCTTCCGAGCCTTGAAAGTGTTGCGCCGCGATGGACGCCTGGTTCGCCTGGGCCACCCGTTCAGCGGCAAAGGTTCGGGCGATCTCGCTGGGCCATGTGACGGGCTGGGGCATTATTCGTCTCCGTGCATTACCCGCCGCAGGTTTTTTACCGCCGCGCCGTGAACCTGGCAAATGCGGGACTCCGAGACATTGAGCACAGCGCCGATCTCTTTTAGGGTAAGCTCTTCATAATAGTATAAGTTTAACACCTTCTGCTGCTGTTCTGGCAACTGGAGGATGGCGTCCGAAAGATGTTCTTGCCGTTCGGCGCGTTCCGCCGCGGCATCGGGTCCAATATCCGTGGCGCCGACTTGCGCCTGTCTGGGGTGGCTATCCTCGTCGCCGGCCGAGGGCAGGTAGGCGTCCAAGGAAACCATTTGCGCCGTGTGCAATTGCGCCATGGTGTGCTCCACCTGGTCCTGGGTTACATCGAGTTGGGCCGCGATCTCCCCAGAGGAAGGCTCCCGCCCGCGCGTCTGACGCAAACGATCGCGCGCGTTGTTCACCTTGCGGGCCATGGCGCGCAAGGAGCGCGGCGCCCAATCCAAGGCGCGGATCTGGTCAAGGATGGCCCCCCGCACACGGATGCCGGCATAGGTGGGAAAACGAATCTGTTGTCCAGGATCGAACTTGTCGAGGGCGTCCAACAGCCCAAGCACCCCCCAACTGACGAGATCGTCGTAATCAATCCCGGGCGGGGTGTTAATGGCCATGCGCCCCGCGACGTACTTCACGATGTGCATGTAATGCACCGCCAGCGCGTCGCGGGCGTCCAGCTCCCCGTCTTGTTTCCATTGGACCCAGAGGTCCTTTTCCGCCGAATCGTTCAACGCAAGCTCTCGATGCGCTCCCGCTGGCTGACAATCTCCGTGATGCGCAATCCGAACCGCTCGTCCACCACGACGACATCGCCGCGGGCGATCAATTTGCCGTTCACAAAGAGTTCCACGGGCTCGTCCACCGAATGTCCAATTTCCACTATCGCGCCGGGACCGAGTGAGAGAATGTCCTGCAACGGCATCTCGACGCTGCCGAGCCGGGCCGTCGCATCCAAGCGAATGTCGAGGATCATCTCCAAGTTTCCGGTGATGTCCCGTTGGGTTTCGTCCTCCACGCTGGAGTCTTCCGCCATGACCGCGCCCTTTCTCCCGGCTGTTTCGGCTTCCTTCGATTTCCCGGCGGGTGGTTCACCCGCGGCGTCCGCCACTTCGCCAAGCAGACTCCCCGAGATGGCGATGAATCCCGCCCCGTCCCGCACGGGCCCCAATCCGTACCGAAACGCGGCCATCGCGCCATCGGGGTTCAGGGATTCCACCAATGCCTGCACCGTTTCCGTATCGATTTCTCCCACCTGAATATTGCTGGGGGCCAACTCGCGCCCGGTGGCGTTCTTCAGGTAGCCCACCCCGCCCCCGAGGCATGATTCGAAGATTTCCCGCAACGCCCCAAGGGCTTCGGGTCCCGGTCCGGCTTCCGTGAAACCCGCTCCGCCCGTGAACCCCGAGACCAAGGCGTCGCCATCGGCCTCGCTTAAACCAACAACCACTAGCCCCATGGTATTCACCGCGCCATACACGGTGAGCGGATAGGCATCCACCATTTCCCGGAACGCCTCGGCTGTCACCCCGGCGGGTTCGCTTGTTGAAACATCGGCTTGCCCGCCAAATAGCGCCGCCGCCGTGTCGAAAAAGCCTTGGGTGAAGCCCGCGGCTACTTGATGGGCCTGGGCCTTATTCATGATGCCGCCTCTCCGTTACAAGGTCCGTGATTTGTATGGCGCTGTGGTCTCGCCGCCGACCCGACTTCGCGAGGAAACACGTGTGCCCCTTGATCTGCACGGGAATGGGTTCGTTCACATCCGTGTCAAGGGTGATGACATCGCCCACCTGCAACTCGACCATATCCCCCAGAGACAACGAGGCGCGGCCCAGGATGACATCCACCGGCGTCTTGACCTGCCTTAGTCTAGCCACAATCTGTTCACGGGTGTCCCGGGAAAGATCCGCCGTCATCCGGCGCTTGTAATGGGCTTGTTGCGAGATTTGATCCAGAATAGGATTCAGAACCACAAGCGGTATGCATACATTGACGGTTCCCATGAGTTCACCGATATACACATGGTAGCCCACCAGGATCACCATCTCGCTGCCCGCCACGATCTGCATGATGAGCGGGTCGCTCTCCTGATTCGTCACGGTGAGATCAAACTCTATGAGCTGCTGCCAGGAGCGTTGCCAGCATTGAAGCATCATTTCGACAACGCGGTGGAGGATCCGGTCTTCGATCTCGGTCAACTCACGGGGCTTGGTGAGAGACAACCCCTTGCCCCCAAGGATCCGGTCCACAATGGGGAACGCAAGACCGGCGTTTATCTCAATGACAGCGTTTCCCTCAAGAGGCGCCATGTCAATGGCCGCCAGGGAGGTGGGCCGGCTCACCGATAGAATGAATTCATCGTAGGTGAGTTGGTCAATCGAATTCAGGTCCACCCGAACCACACTGCGCAAGAAGGAGGGAAGAACGATATTCAGCTCGCGGGCGAAGGCGTCGAACAGGGTTTGCAGCCCCTTCAGTTGCTCCTTGGACACCCGTTCCGGCCGGCGAAAATCGTAGAAAACCGTCTCACCCGCGGGTTGAAATTGGTCCTGACCTTCCCCGCCCTTGACGTCCACCTCGCCGGATGATACGGCGTTTAGGAGCACATCCACTTCATCCTGGCTAAGAATGTCGGCCATGGAACACTATCCCCTCGATCTACTTCATCCTCCACCCGTAATGGACGTTAGGCGCAAGTATAACATGGCCCAATCCGTGTAACAACAAGCCTTCACGGGGATCCATCGGCCAATGAGCCTCATTCATTGACGGCCGCGCGCCGGGAAATGTGCTAAACTACACCCCCGGGGCAAACGCGGACCACTGGGGTCCTGTCCAGCCCCGGGAGGAGATATGGATATGAGCACACTTGAGGAGGCGGCGCGCGCCTTTTTCGCGGACAAGCGCATCGCCGTCGTGGGCGTTTCCCGGAAATCGGGGACGAGTCCCGCGAACGCCATCTATAAGCGTCTCCGGAAAGGCGGGCACACCGCGTACGCAGTTAATCCGAACGCCGAGACCGTGGAAGGGGATGCGTGTTATCCCAATCTGGCGGCCCTTGAAGGCCAGGTGGACGCCGTCATCATTGCCACACGGCCCGAACTCGCTCCGGAACTCGTGGAGCAGTGCGGAACCCTGGGGATCAAGCTGGCATGGGTACACGGGACCTTTGCCGCGCCGGGAGTCTCCGCGGACACGCAGGAAGCCGCTCGCAA
>SKRY01000180.1 GCA_007118235.1 Candidatus Hydrogenedentota bacterium
GCGGGATGGCCTCGAAGTGCGTGAAGTCGAACCGCAAGCGATCCGGCGCCACCAGCGAACCCGCTTGTTGCACGTGATCGCCCAGAATATCCCGCAACGCCGCCTGCAAGAGGTGGGTCGCCGTGTGATGGTTGGCCGTGGCCGCCCGGGCTTCCGCGTCGACCTGGGCGTTTACGTGTTCGCCCACGGAGAGGACGCCGGAGGTCATCTCGGCGAAGTGCAGGGGAAATCCTTCAAGCGGCGCTTTGGTGGTGCTCACATGCGCCGTGCCCTCCGCGCCTTCGAGCACGCCCTGGTCGCCGACCTGGCCGCCGGATTCCGCGTAGAAGGGCGTCACGTCGAGGATGATTTCACCCTGTTCGCCCGCCTCCAGGCGCTCCACTTGCTCGCCGTCGCGCACAATCGCCCGGATGCTGGCGGAATGCTCGGTGTGGTCGTAACCCACGAATGCCGTGGCGCCCAGCGATTCCTTGAGCTGGCGGTAGATGGGCTGGATGGCCTCCTCGCCGCTGCCCGCCCAGGCGCTGCGGGCGCGTTCGCGCTGCCGCTCCATCGCCTGCTTGAAACCCTCGCGATCCATGCCGTAGCCGCGATCCTCGGCGATGTCGCCCGTGAGGTCCAGGGGAAAACCATAGGTGTCATGCAGCCGGAACAGATCGGCGCCAGGGATGGTGGTTTCGCCTTCTTTCTCCATCCGCGCGAAGATCTCCTCGAGCACGTTCATGCCCCGGTTGAGCGTGCTCTCGAACCGCTCCTCCTCGGTTTTGATGATCTTGTCGATCTGAGAGCGCCGTTCCGAGAGTTCCGGGTAGTGGTGGCTCATGAGATCCACTACCGTATGGGCCACTTGATGGAGAAACGGCCCTTCCAGGCCAAGTTCCCGGCCGTATCGCGCCGCCCGCCGGAGCAAGCGCCGCTCTACGTAGCCCCGGCCCTCGTTGCTGGGGAGGATGCCGTCCGCAATCATGAAGGACAACGCCCGGGCGTGATCCGCAATCACCCGATACGGCACGGGGTTGTCGGCGTATTCGACGCGGGTCAGGCCGCGCGTGGCCTCGATGATGGGATAGATGCCGTCCGTGTCGAACACGTTGTCCTTGCCCTGGAGCATCATGGCGAGCCGTTCAAGGCCCATGCCCGTGTCGATCCCGCGATTCTTCAACGGAGGGCGGGAGCCATCGGGCTGCTGATCAAACTGGGGAAAGACCAGGTTCCAATACTCTAAGAAGCGCTCGCACCGCTCGCAGCCCGGCCCGCAATCGGGTTCTCCGCATCCCAAGGCCTCGCCTCGGTCCAGGTGGAGTTCCGAGCAGGGGCCGCACGCGCCGGTTTCGCCCGCCGGGCCCCAGAAGTTCTCGTCCGCGCCCAGGCGCACGATGCGGCTCTCGGGAAGACCCACCACCTCTTGCCACAACTGATGCGCTTCATCATCGTCTTCATAGACCGACGCCCACAACCGGCCGGGCTCCAGGTTGAGCCACTCCACGCTGTACTCCCAGGCCCAGGCGATCGCCTCGCGCTTGAAATAGTCGCCGAAGGAGAAATTGCCCAGCATCTCGAAGAAGGTGAGATGGCGCGAGGTCTTGCCCACCTCGTCGAGGTCATTCGCCTTGCCCCCCGCGCGCAAGCATTTCTGGGACGTCGCCGCGCGCCGGTAGGGCGGCTCCACCTCGCCCGTGTAATACGGCTTGAACTGGACCATCCCCGCGCTGGTGAACAGCAAGGTGGGATCGTTGCTTGGCACGATCGTGTCGCTACGCTCGATAACATGATCGCGTTGGCGGAAAAACTCAAGGAAACTAGATCGAATATCGTCGCTCTTCAACACAACCTCCGTTGTTCGGCAGCTTGATGGACCACAGTCTGACACCCTCCCAAGGCGCGCTAAACACTCTCTATTATACTACAGCAATGAACACCGCCGCGAACCTCGATTCCCAGACGCGGGTTTGGCCGGCCCGCGCGTCAAGGCGGTAGGGTGGGGTTCCGGTAATGACCTTACCCCGCCGGCTGTGGTAGAATCCCGTTTCTCAGAGATCCCCCAACGTCCGGATAGGCCGCATTCCAGGGTGATCCCATCCCCGCCGGAACGGAGTTCATCCGCCGGCGGCGGGGAGCCGGGCGCTTGGGGAAGATACATGGTGAAGCATAGAAAGGAAAATCATGGCTGCCATTCGAATGTCCGGCGTCCAGATGCCCGTGTCGGCGAAACTGGACGACAACATCGAGAAGATTCTGCACTACATCCGCCACAGCGACGCCGACTTCCTACTGTTCCCGGAGATGAGCCTGACGGGATACCACGGGAGTTTTGGGGATAAGGGAACGTCGAATGCGTGGCGTCAGATTTCCGAGGCCTGCCGCCAATCCTACACAACGGCCCTGATCGGGACGGGCTGCCGCGAGGAGAACGAGGCCTTCATCCAGACCCGTATCTACACCGACGATGGCGCGCTGCTCGGGACCCACGAGAAACTCGTCCCCACCCGGGGGGACCGGGAGATGTTTCAGCCCGGAAGCGAATTACGCGTGTTCCGGCACATGGGCCTGGATTTCGGTTGCCTCATCACCAACGACCTGTGGGTGACGCCCGGTTTTGGGCCATATCCGGATCCCCGGCTGAGTTACCAGCTTGGCGAGCGGGGGGCGCAGGTTATCTTTCATAGCGTGAACTCGGGCCACACCCCGCTCTATGAAGATTATCACGTATCGAACCTCATTCTGCGGGCCATGGAGAGCAAAGTGTACATCATCACCGTGAACGCCGCCTATTCCGGAGGACCAAACAACTCCCCCACCGGCATTATTTCGCCCGAGGGAGAGTGGCTGACCCAGTGTCCCCGGGAAGGCGAACACGTTTTCGTGATGGATCTCGATTTGGATACGGAATAGCCCCGCCAAAACGGCTGCTCCAAACCACGGAACACGCGGAGTACACGGCGCCAAGGTCCTCCTCGCGAGGCGTTGCCGTGCATTTCTTGTGTTCCGTGGTTTAGTTCATGCGTATTCGCCGGGGACGGGCCAGGGCGTGATTTACAACGGATAGGGTTTAGACATGGAAATTGTCATTCGGGAATCCCATCAATCGGCCGTCAACCTGACTGCGGACATCATCGCCAACGCATTGCGAAAAAGGCCCGACGTCGTGCTCGGGCTGGCGACGGGGCGCACCATGGAGGCCCTCTACGCGGAGCTGGCGCGCAGACACAGGGAGGAGGGGCTCGATTTCTCCAAGGCGACCACGTTCAACCTGGACGAATACATCGGATTGCCGCCGGAGGATCCCAACTCCTACCGTTACTACATGAAGACGCATCTGTTTGATCGGGTAAACATCAATCCCGACCGCACCCATCTTCCCGACGGGATGGCGAAAAACATCGAGGCCGAATGCGCCCTATACGAACAGCGAATCAAGAGCGCGGGGGGCATTGACCTTCAACTCCTCGGCATTGGCCGGTCGGGCCACATCGGATTCAACGAACCCCTCTCGGCCCTCTTCTCCAGGACCCGGCCCAAGGCCCTCGCTCCGTGGACCATCCAGCAGAACGCGCCCCTGTTTCCGGATCCCAGCCTGATGCCCCGCCGGGCCATCACCATGGGCGTGGGCACCATCCTCGAGGCGGGCCGCTGCCTGATGTTGGCCACGGGGGATGAAAAGGCCGAGGTCGTCGCGAAGTCCGCGGAAGGTCCGATGACGGCCATGTTATCGGCGACCGCGCTGCAACTCCATCCCCAATGTACGGTCATCGTGGACGAGGAGGCCGGCGCACGGCTCACCAACCGGGAGTATTACGATTGGGTCTTCGAGAACGAACCGGAATGGGAACCCTACCGGTAGGGTCTGGCTTCGTTCAAAGTTTACGGCACTGCGAGACGCATCACATCGTGGCTATCGGCCAACCGAGTTTCAACGGTAGAGGAACCCTGATCATGTCCCACATCACGAAGCTGTTGCTTGGCGCATCCCTGCTTGTGTCTCCTCTTAGTGTTCAATCAGCTGAACCGCACACGGTCCCCACCATAAGCGCTCTCCTGGATATAGACACTCCGGAGGCGGGGCAGCTCGTATACGTGGAAGGATTCCATGAGCCGGGAGATGGGGCCGGTGGAGATTTTGCGTACCGCCTGGAGCGCGAAGAGCCCCACGACGGCGGTATGATAATTGATCCCGGAGCCCCTGATCCCGGCGAGGATATCCACGCCTATTTGGAGTGGGATGGCGATCCAGCGGCTGGCCATTGGTTTCGCATGGCGGATGACGATTCAACGATCAATGCCAGATGGTACGGAGCCAGGGGCGATGGGAATCAAAACGATCAAGTCCCGCTGGATCGCGCCAAGTCTTATCTGTCCTCCCGGGAGATGCGCGGCGTCCTGCACATACCGGAAGGCCACTACAATGTCTCTCTTCTAAGGCTTTCCCCTGGGATAGACGTTCGCGGCGACGGCATAAGCAAGACGGTATTGCAAGGACCCGGTACGCCAACCCCTTTGGTGCGGGGTGGCGGCGAAGAGCTTGACGCCGAGATAACGAATCTCACGTTTACAAAACCGGAAGGTGATGACTGGCGGCTGGTGAGGTTAAGAGGCGTAAGCCATGTGGCGTTTCGCCATGTCCAGTTCAGGGGGGGCGTAGTAGAGTTCCGGGACAGTTCGGATATCGTCATTGATCACTGCGTCTTCACGGGAAAAGCGGGCGAAAGGGGAGCGTACGCCAGCTCGGGTGTCGATAACGCCACGATCACCAACAACATCGTGAAGAATCCGATGGGGGGCGGATTCAATCTCAGTGGACACACAAACAGTGTGGCGGCCGGCAACCTCTTCATCTCGGATACCCGGATCGATACCGGGTACGGCGGGATACGGCTGCCCAATGGGGCCATGAACAACGTGGTCGCAAACAACACCATCATAGGCGCCGGGCGGGGTATTTTTGTGTTAAGCGGCTCCGAGCACAATATCGTCAGGGATAACCGTATAGCAAAGACTTACCAGCAAGGGATGTTGATCGAGACGCCAAATAACACGATCAAACGCAACATCATCTCGGATACATGGGGCACGGCGATCCGTGTTACTGATACCGGATGGAATGTTCCGCATAACGAACGCATCACGGCGGAGAACATCCTGTTAAGGGACAATGTGATCGTGGACACGGACGTGTTGGATTGGGATGACGTTCAC
>SKRY01000232.1 GCA_007118235.1 Candidatus Hydrogenedentota bacterium
ACGATTCTTCCTACGAACATGACGCCTGCGGCATAGGCTTTGTCGCCAACCTCGACGGCGGCGCCACGCATGGCATCATCAAACAGGGCATCCATGTCCTCGAACGGCTGGTGCACCGCGGGGCCTGCGGGTGCGACCCCGATACGGGCGATGGCGCCGGGATGCTGATGCAACTTCCTCACCGCCTGTTCCAGGGGGAAGCCGAGAAGCTTGGGTTTAGCCTGCCCGCCAAGGGCGAATATGGGGTGGGCATGGTTTTCCTGCCCACGAAGGAACAAGAGCGGAGCGCTTGCAAGGCGATTGTCGAAGCCAAGCTGGCCCTTGAAGGACAGAACGTGCTCGGCTGGCGCGAGGTTCCCCGCGATTCCTCCGCGCTGGGCTATATCGCGCGGGCGGTTGAACCCGTCATCGAACAGGTGTTCGTCAAGCGGGGGGAAGGCCTCGATGAAGACGCCTTCGAGCGCAAACTCTACGTGGCGCGCAAGGTCATCGAAAAGGCCGTGGAAGCGGAGCCGCTCGAACAGCGCGACCTCTTCTACATTTGCAGCTTGTCCACGCGGACGGTTGTGTATAAGGGCCTGATGCTGGCGGACCAAATCGCGCGCTACTTCCCCGATCTGTCGCACGACAGTTTTGAAACCGCCCTGGCTCTGGTGCATCAGCGCTACAGCACCAACACGCTCCCGACATGGCCCCTCGCGCAGCCTTTCCGCTACCTTTGCCACAACGGCGAGATCAATACGTTGCGGGGCAACCTCAACATGATGGCCTCCCGCGAGAGCCACCTCCAGTCGCCCTTGTTTGGCGAAGACATAGCCAAGCTCGCGCCCATTCTGAAAGCGGGGGGGAGCGACTCGGCCGTGTTGGACAATGCGCTCGAACTGCTGTATCAGGGCGGCCGCCCGGTTTCCCACGCGATGATGATGCTCATTCCGGAGCCCTGGAGCGGGCACGAGAGCATGTCCGAATATAAGAAGGCGTTTTATCAGTACCACGCTTGCATGATGGAGCCCTGGGACGGGCCCGCGTCCATAGCGTTCACCGACGGGATCCGCATCGGCGCGACGCTCGACCGCAACGGCTTGCGGCCTTCCCGCTACTGGGTGACGGACGACGGCTTCGTGGTTATGGCGTCGGAAGTGGGCGTGCTGGACATTCCGCAAGAGAAGATCGTCAAGAAGGGCCGGCTCGAACCAGGCCGCATGTTCTACATCGACACGAATGAACAGCGCATCCTCGGCGACGACGAGATCAAGGACGCCATCTGCCAGCGTAAGCCGTACAAGGCTTGGCTCGACGCCCATCTCACCACGCTGCCCACCTTGGACGTCTCCCCGGATGGGGCCAAGGAAACCACGCCGCTGCTCGAACGGCAGCAGATATTTGGCTACACGGAAGAGGACCTCAACGTCATCCTCGCTCCCATGGCGAAAATGGGCAAGGAACCGGTTGGGTCCATGGGGAACGACGCGCCGCTCGCGGTGCTGTCGAACCGGCCGCAACCGCTTTTCAATTATTTCAAGCAACTGTTCGCCCAGGTTACGAACCCGCCCATTGATCCCATCCGCGAGGAAGTGGTCATGTCCTTGGAGACCACCATCGGACGGGAACGGAACCTGATGGATGAGACGCCGGAGCACTGCGAGCAGTTGCATCTGCCGGCGCCGGTCATCACCAACGAGCAGCTCGATCACATCAAGACGCTGGACAAGCCCGGCCTCAAGACGGCCACCATTTCCAAGCTGTTTCCCGCCAAGGGCGGCGACGGCGCGTTGGATGCCGCCTTGGACCGCATTTGCGCGGAGGCGAGCCAAGCCATCAAGGATGGGTACACGCTCATCGTGCTGTCGGACCGCGGCGTGAATGAGGATAACGCGCCGATCCCCAGTCTTCTGGCCACCGGCGCTGTTCACCAGCATCTCGTGCGCGAACACACCCGGACCGATTGCGGGCTCATCGTCGAATCCGGCGAACCGCGCGAGGTGATGCATTTCTGTTTGCTCACCGGCTATGGCGCGGGCGCGGTCAATCCGTACATGGCGTTCGAGACCTTGAGCGAGCTTGTCCAGAAGGAAGAGCTGGTCGAGGAACGCCCGGGCCAAGCCATCCATAATTACATCAACGCCGTGAATAAGGGGCTGCTGAAGGTCATGTCGAAGATCGGCATCTCCACCCAGCACAGCTACCGGAGCGCCCAGATCTTCGAGGCCGTGGGCCTTGGCGCCAAGCTCGTGGACCGCTGTTTCACGGGCACGGCCTCCCGCGTGGGCGGCATCGGCGTGGAAGAAGTGGCCAAGGAAACCCTGATGCGCCACCGCCTCGCGTATCCTGAAACCCACGCCCGCAAGCCCTCCCTGGATCCCGGCGGCCAGTACCACTGGCGGCGGCGGGGCGAGTACCATGCGTTCAACCCCGAGGTCATCGCCAAGCTCCAGCACAGCACGCGGAACAATGACTGGGAGATCTACAAGGAATTCGCCGAACTCGCCAACAACCGCACCCGGTCGCTGGCGCAACTGCGCGGGCTGTTGAAGTTCAAGAAGGGCGATCCCATCCCCATTGAAGAGGTCGAGCCCGTCAAGGAGATCATGAAGCGCTTCTGGACGGGGGCGATGTCCTTTGGCGCGTTGAGCGCGGAAGCCCACGAGACCCTCGCCATCGCCATGAACCGCATCGGCGGCCGGAGCAACACGGGCGAGGGCGGCGAGGATCCCGATCGCTATACGCCGGATCCCAACGGAGATTCGCGGCGCAGCGCCATCAAGCAGGTGGCCTCGGGCCGCTTCGGCGTGACCAACGAATACCTCGTCAACTCCGACGAGCTGCAGATCAAAATGGCGCAGGGCGCCAAGCCCGGCGAGGGTGGTCAGTTGCCCGGCCACAAGGTCTTCGGCAAGATCGCCGAGGTCCGGTATTCGACGCCGGGCGTGGAGCTGATTTCGCCGCCGCCTCACCACGACATCTACTCGATCGAGGATTTGGCCCAGCTCATTCACGACCTCAAGAACGCCAACGTGCACGGCGCGGTCTCCGTGAAGCTCGTGTCCGAGGTTGGCGTGGGCACCGTGGCCGCGGGCGTGTCGAAGGGGAAGTCGGACCTCGTGCTCATCAGCGGCGATAGCGGGGGCACGGGCGCTTCGCCCCTCACGTCGATTAAGCACGCGGGCCTGCCCTGGGAACTCGGCCTGCCCGAAACCCATCAGGTGCTCGTCGAGAACAACCTGCGCAGCCGTATCGTGGTGCAGGTCGACGGCCAGATGAAGACCGGACGAGACGCGGCCATCGGCGCGCTGCTCGGCGCGGACGAGTTCGGCTACTCCACGGCCCCGCTTATTGTCATGGGTTGCATCATGATGCGGAAGTGCCACCTCAACACCTGCCCGGTTGGCGTGACCACACAGGATCCCGTGCTCCGCAAGAAGTTCATGGGCCAGCCCGAGCACGTGGTCAACTACTTCCATTTCGTGGCCCAAGAACTGCGCGAGATCATGGCCGAGCTGGGCTTCCGCACGGTCAACGAAATGATTGGCCGCAGCGACATGCTCGAATATGATCCGTTGCCTGAGCATTGGAAGGCGCGGAACCTGGACTTCTCCAGCATCTTGTATAAGGCCCAGCCCTGGGAAGGCGCGACGCTGTATCACTCCGAAGCGCAAGACCACGGCCTGGATGCGGCCCTTGACCATGTGCTCATGGAGAAGGCCAAGCCCGCCCTCGAACGGAAAGAATCCGTCCGCTTCACGCAGCCGATTGGCAATATCCACCGCACGGTGGGCACGATGCTTTCGAGCGAACTCACCCGGCGGCACAAGCTGCCCGCCCGGGGCGAGGGACGCCTGCCCGAGGATCTCATCTGGATCGATTGCAAGGGCGCGGCGGGCCAGAGCTTCGGCGCGTTCGTCATTCGAGGCGTGACCCTGTCCGTCGAAGGCGAGGCCAACGACTACGTGGGTAAGGGCCTGTCAGGCGGCAAGATCATCGTGTATCCGCCCAAGGAATGCCCCTTCAAACCCGAGGATCACATCGTCACCGGCAACGTGGCCCTCTACGGCGCCACTGATGGCCAAGCCTATTTCCGCGGCCAAGCGGGCGAACGCTTCTGCGTGCGCAACAGCGGCGCGTGGGCCGTCGCCGAGGGCGTGGGCGACCACGGCTGCGAATACATGACCGGCGGCCGCGCGGCCATCCTAGGCCCGACGGGACGGAACTTCGCCGCGGGCATGAGCGGCGGCATCGCCTATGTCTACGACCCCGGCGGGGAGTTCCCCGTGAAATGCAACCAGGCCCAGGTGGACCTCAAACCGCTGCACGAGAAGAGCATCCCCGAACTGCGGCGCATGCTCGAACGGCACGTCGAGTACACGGGCAGCAGTGTGGCCCAGGCCATCCTGGACAACTGGGAAGCCTCGCTAAACCATTTCGTGCGGGTCATGCCGCGCGACTTCGCCCGCGTGCTTCGGGAGATGGAACAACAAGAACCAGAGGAGATGACCCATGCAACCCAATAAAGAGCGCGGGTTCATGACATACAACCGGGATCTCCCCCCCATGGAGCCCGTTGAGCAACGCATTAGGCATTGGGACGAGTTCGTCCAAGAATGGCCCACCGACAAATACCGCGAGCAAGGGTACCGCTGCATGGATTGCGGCGTCCCCTTCTGCATGAGCGGCTGCCCCTTGGGGAATCTCATCCCCGAGTTCAACGACTACGTCAAGGATAACAAGTGGAAAGAGGCCCTGGACAACCTCCATTCCACGAACAACTTCCCCGAGTTCACCGGCCGCGTCTGCCCGGCGCCGTGTGAGACCGCCTGCGTCCTCGGCATCATCGACCCGGCCGTGACCATCGAGTACATCGAGCGCGCCATCGGCGACCGGGGCTGGCAAGAGGGCTGGATCACGCCGGAACCGCCGCAAAAACGCACTGGCAAGCGCGTGGCCGTCATCGGCTCGGGACCGGCCGGGCTCGCCGCCGCGCAACAGCTCAACCGCGCGGGCCATCACGTCGCCGTCTACGAACGCGACGACGAAGCCGGCGGGCTGCTCATGTACGGCATCCCCGACTTCAAACTGAACAAGGAAGTCGTCCGCCGCCGGCTGCGCCAGATGGAAGAAGAGGGCGTCGAATTCCGGTGCAGCGCCGAAGTGGGCGCGAACACGCCCGTCAGCGAACTCGAGGACTACGACGC
>SKRY01000033.1 GCA_007118235.1 Candidatus Hydrogenedentota bacterium
TCCCTGCGCGTCATACCTCGTTCGTTCATGATGCCACTCTCCTTGGTTGCTGTTGACGTTCCCCCGGCGGGAACACCCTGCCTCTCCGCGGAACCCGGCGCACCGGACCATTTGGAATCCGTGGAGTCTGTGTAATTAACAGTCTCTCATTATGGCGCAGATGAACGGCGTTGTACAAGCTTTACACAAGCTGGCCGCGGCGTCCCGGCGGTTCGCTATGAATGAGATGGATAGATGGCGAGAAAAGGGCTTGTCCCCGGAGGAGTTGGCGCACATTCGTATCCGGGGACAAGCGGGTTCATTGAAGGATATACGATGCGGGGGCCTACCGTGGGCTTAACTCATACCAGATCGTCTCGTACTCCACGTCAACCCGGATATCCTCCTCCGCACGGCCCGCGATCTCCGCCTTGTGGGTTCCGTCGCCCGCCAGCGCCCAGGCGCTGAGATCACGGTTCCCATCAATGCTCACCGTCACGGGCACGCCCTCACAGATCGTGGGTCCATGCCCCCATTCGCGACGCACCGTCGTCCGCTCCTCATTCCACCCCATCTGTTGATTCTCGACGCCGTTGAGCGCGACGAGCAGCATCTGCTCCGACTCCGCCAGCGGCCGGTCATCCATGCTCGTGAGCGCGACGGCGGCATAACCGTTGCCCGTGGCGCCAATATCGAAGCGCACACCGTCAAGCTCGAACGCGCGGCCCGCGATCGGTCCGAGCAGCACCTTGGTGTTGGGCGTGTCCACAACAAAAACGCCCCCATCGTCTTCCTCGGACCACCACTGCACGGGGTCCCGCGCATCCGCGCCGCCGTTGGTCATAAGCTTGGGCTCGTCCTCGCTCGTCCAATCAACGTAAAGACGCCGGCGCAGCGCATCTTCACGCTCAATGCCCGCCTGACTCCAAAGAGGCCCCGCGGTGTTTCCATGCTCCCTCACGAACTCCGCGATACGGCCGCGTGGCAAGAGCAGCGTCGCGGATTCGCTTGCGGCCGGCACATCACCGCGCCGAAACAAATTCGCCGCCACGGGGAACATCGCGAGCGCCGCCGGATCGCTCTCCATCCGGAAGTAGCTTCTCACCCGGCTCTCCGTCCAGTCCTCGGGATGCGCGCCATAGTCGAATTGAAAGACGCCGTCCCAATCCTGAAGCCCCGCGAACGCGGCGAACATCGGCATGCCCTCCGCCCGGTAATCGTTTGGGGCGGGGTGGTTGTACTCACTCACGGTGTAGGGCATGTCCGTGATTCGGTACATCGATAGGCGGGTAAGCGTGTCATCGCCCAACTCGGCGGTCATCGGGCTGTTGCGGATGAACCACTCGCCAGGATCCCACGGGGTTCCCGGAAAGTGGGGATGCTGCCAATAAGCGTGTGTGTCAATGTAATCCATGCGCGACTCGCGCAAGAGCCCGGCCGCGCCGCCGTACGTCGCTTGCGTGTTGGTGACTGCGGCCTGTAATCCGAGTTCGTCCTTGAGCAGCTCGTACATCTCCGTGGTGTACCGCCGCTCAAGCTCCATGACAAAACTCAGCCAGTCCGTGTGCGCTTGCGGAACCGCGCTTGCGGTGGGAAGCTCCACGTCACCCTGCTCGATGCTCTGGTCCTCCGCCAACCCGTACACTCCTCCGGGGCGAAGCGAGATGTCCGCGTACCAGACTTCGCCGAGCACGTTCCGGTTGTTGAAACTTAGGCGGGTGTTGTCGGGCAGGGGATCGTCCGCCATGAAGGTCAAGCTGAACTCCCGCCATTCCTCGCCAAGTTCGATGGTCTCATCAAGGCCAGCCATCCTCCAATCGGGCGCATCATGGCGGATGCTGACGTGAATCTCGCGCGGCGGATCCGCTTTCGCGGCGAAGCTTAGGGTATACGGCCGGCCATCCTCGAACGTGTGCCCCCTTTGATGAACCTGAAAGTCCCAGTGCTGCGCGCCGGGGTTCGTCAACTCCGCCCGAATCACACGGCCGCGCTCGGAGTCCTCCATGGTCTCCAACACCGCCTCGGCGGGGGACGGCGCCTCCAGCACCCACTCGTCGACGCCCTGTTCAAGCTCGGGATCGCGCAGCATCTCGTCGCCAAGGGGCTCCGAGCCGCCGTCCCACGCCGCGCGCAGGGCCTCGGTATCCCCATATTGTTCCTCTAGCCACTCACACCACAACGCGCGCAGGGTTGTCGCGTAAGGCTCGGGCAGTGTGTGCAATTCCCGGCCGAGCGCAAAGCGGACAGCCGAGTTCTCGTTGGTAATCTCCACCATCGCCACGCACGGTTCATCGACGTAGGCGTTGCCGGTGTAGGGGTTGACGTGGGTGAGAAGCTCGCGCGCGTACTCGCGCTGCAATTCGATCATGCGCGGCTCGAAGTAATTCAGTCCCTTGTCGTAGCGCGGGCGCAGGTCCGGGTCGGGGAAGCCATCCGCCTCGGTGAACTGACGGGAGACATGAAGGTTGATGTTCGAGTAAATCCCGTGCTCCCTGAGCTGGTAGATGAGCCAGTCGAGGCGATCAAGCTGCTCGGCATCGATGTGCTGATGATCGTCGTAGGCAGGGTCCCAGATTCCGCGCGGAGCATGATGACGATCGAGGTGATGGAACCGCACGATGTTAATGCCAAGCGCCGCCATTCTTCGGGCGATCTCGGGAGCGCGTTCCTTCTCGGGAAAGGCGTCGGCGAAGGTAAGGTTGGTTCCAAGAAAACGAATGCGCTCTCCATCGCCGGTGACAAACCGCCCGTCTTCGATTCGGACGAACCCGGAAGCGCCCGCGGGCCCGGCGTTATACCTCGCCACATCCACGATGCTGTCCTGAGCGATCATGGGGATGACAAACTCGAACCATCCATCGGGGGGCTCCGCCCAACTCGCCGCGGCTACGAGGCACGCCAGCCATATCATAGCTCTACGCATTGTCATCTCCTCTCGGAACAGTTTTCCGTTTCCGGGCGCCCACATGAAGGAAGGGCGCTCCACACCGTTTCGATGAATATCACAAGGCGAAAGCTTTGTCAACCGCCGCACAACACCCCAATCGCCGGAGAAAGCGGTGGGGCGGGGGATGTTGTTCGGTGGAGCAGCGTCTTGATCCCGCGATCGGGCAACACGTTGAAAGCGTCCGAGGGAGTTGTCCGCCACAAGCCGGACGCTCTCCCGGCTCTCGCGCCAAGCGGGCGTAGCCTACGTCACCAGGCGGGGCAGTATGCCCAGGAACTCGTTCCATGAGGTGAACGTGTAGTCCGCGCGGGTGGCGCCGAGATGACGGGTGTTGTCTTCGGCGAATAGGGCCGCCTTGGCCTGAACCCCCAGCGCCCCTTCCACGTCGGTGTATTCGAGATCGCCAATGTGCAGGAGTTCGCTCGGCTCGACGGCGAGTTGCTGGGCCGCGGTCTTGAACATGGCGGCTTGCGGTTTCGACACTCCGAGTTCGTCACTAAACACCATCGCTCCAAGGTAAGGCATGAAACCGTGGCGGTCGAGCAGCACCCGCAAGGAACTGCCGGGGCTCATGCCGGAATCGGACACGATGCCGACGGGAACGAGCCCAGCCGCCTCGCGCACGGCGTCCAAGGCGTTGTCGATGGGCACGGGCGAATAATGAATAATGGCCGTGGCGAACACCTCCGCCAGTTCCTCGGCTTGAGCCCGTTCCAGATCGATCCCCAGCTCCTCGCTCACGATACGGACCGCGTCCAGGGGAGTGAGGGTCTCCTGGCGTTCGACGTGATGCTGCTGAAAAATGGGGTTGACGGCTTCCAACGCTTTAAGCACGGCGTCTTCCTCGGCGCCCGTCATGCGGGCGGCTGCGCTCGCGCGCAACCGCCACCGCTCCGGCGCGCCTTGATCGCGGAACAGGGTGCGCCAGAAATCAAATGTGATTGCTCGTATGGCCATGGGGTCTCCCGTGAAATACTGCTTGAATAAGGTGCGCAGGAATGGCTACGGAAGCGGAGTGGTGTCCGTGGACGACCCGCTTTTGGATACATCCATGTAACGATCCTTGTGTATCCCATGCCGCTCCACGAGTTCCTCGAACAACTTCTGCTTGGAAGGCGGCACATTCTCGGTGCGGTGGGCCACCTTCCGCGCGGGCGAGCCCGCCCAGATTTCGTAGGAACCCACGTCCTTGGTGACGATGCTGCCCGCATGAATCACGGCGCCTTCGCCAATGGTCACGCCCGGCATGATGTAACACCGGCTCCCGATCAAACAACTGTCCCCGATGATGATGGGTTGGGCGATCTGAGGGGTGTAGCGCCAATGTTCCTTGGTCCCGTACACCAGATGATTGGTGTCGCGGATGACCGTGAACTCGGCGATGCCGGTGTAGTTGCCAATCTGCACGAGCTTGGTGGATTCGATGATGCAGAAGTAGCTGCACCCCGAACGGTCCCCAAACACGATCTTGCCTTCCCCATGGGTGCGCAGAATCACGTTGTTGCGGAACCGGCAGTATTTTCCCAGCTCCACATGACCGTCCACCTCAAGGTACTTGTGGGGAAAACGGCAGTGTTTTCCTTTCTTGGCGAACTTCAGGCCGTGGCGCCAAGTGCGCCACATGCGGACTAGACTGCTCATGGTACTCTCTTTTGAAAACGAACTCCCGCGGCGCGTAAAGACAGTCAACCTGACGTGCGGCGCAACCGCCGCCAGGGAGGCGTTAGTGTAACACACCAAGGCGGACGGAATACGATTCGGCCGCGATTGCCCTGCGAATCGCATCCCCCCGAGTCCCGGGGGATTAGGACTCAGGGGGATGTTGAGAGGGAACCCATGGAGGCGCCCAGGGAGGGAACTCTGGATTAATCGCTCAAGAACTCGCCCGAAGCTCCGGGCAATCGCGATTAAATGTCATAGTAGAGGTAGAATTCATAGGGGTGCGGCCGCAGATTGGTCGCTTCCACCTCGTTGACGCGCTTGTATTCCAGCCACGTCTCAATTACGTCTTGAGTGAACACATCGCCCTTCAACAGAAACTCGTGGTCCGCCTCAAGGGCGTTCAGGGCCTCGGCCAGGCTGGCGGGCACCTGGGGCACCTTCGCCTTCTCCTCGGGCGGAAGGTCGTAGAGGTCCTTGTCCAGCGCCTCGCCGGGATCCATCTTGTTCTGGATGCCGTCCAGGCCCGCCATGAGCAGCGCCGAGAACGCGAGGTACGGGTTGCACGA
>SKRY01000424.1 GCA_007118235.1 Candidatus Hydrogenedentota bacterium
ATTCCGCCTCGGGCTCCGACCCCGGCACAATACCTGCCCCGGAATACAGGCTGACCGTCTCGCCTTGTTGCAGGCCCGAGCGGATGGCGACGGCGAACTCGGCGGCGTCGTACCCTATCCATCCAACGGGACCCGCGTACCAGCCCCGGTCGAACGGTTCGAGTTCCCGGATGCACCGCAACGCCTCCGCCGTGGGCGCCCCGCCAACCGCTGGCGTGGGATGAAGCGCCCGGAGAAGCGCGGCGTCGGAGACACCGCCATCGATCAGCCCCTCAATCGACCAGCCGAGATGCTGGCACCGGTCAAGCTGGACCAGGGATACTTCACCTCCGTCCTCGACATGCCGGCACACGCCGTGGAACGCTTCCCGCAACGCGTCCGCCACGCTGGCGTGTTCGCGGATTTCCTTCTCGCTCGCCATGAGTTCCCGGCCAAGGCGCTCGTCTTCCGCCTCATCGGCGCCGCGCGGCCGCGTGCCCGCCAGCGCCTCGCTCTTGATATAGCTGTTCACGCGCCGATAGAGCCGTTCCGGCGATGCGCCGAAGAACGAGCCCTCCCCGGTCTCGAAAAAGAAATGATACGAATCCTGGGTCTTGGCGCGGAGCCGTTCGAGCAGGGCGAGGGGGTCCGGCGGCCCGTCGAACCGGAACGTGGACTCGCGCGCGAGCACGGCCTTGGATACCTCGCCGCGCTCGCATGCCCTCAACACGTCGCCGACAGCGGTCAGCCACGCCTCGCGGTCAGGCCGATCCCGGCGTTCGAGCAAAGCAGGCGCCGGATCCCCCGGGGGGGCTTCAAGGTTATCGCACAACCGCTCCACATCGCGCAACGCGTTGGCGACGCTCTCCTCCCATTCCTCCTCCAGACCGCGCACGATGTGGCAACTGAACTCGCATCTGCCGTCACGCGCGGTGACCTCAAAGCGGGGCAAGACGAAACGCGCCGCGCCAAAGCTTCGCCACGCTTCCCCGGGAGACTGGCCCAAATCGAACTGGAGTCCCCCATAATACCGGGGACCGTGAAAGGAATTGCCGAGCTGGCGGCTGACATATTCCAGGACGCGCTCCACCTCATCGGGCTCACTGGCGGAGACCATCTCCGCCGCGCCCAAGCCCGCCGTCTCATGGGATTGATTCCGCGAACGCCAATAGATCCGGTCCGCTCCGGCATGCGCTCGAAGCCAAGCCAGCGGCTCGATGGGTTCAATCTCAAGGCTGAGCTGGACGATGCCGGGGTCTGGGTATTTGCTGGGATCTTCCTTGGTCTCCTCCGCGATCCAGACAGCCAAGAGGTCCTTGACCTCGTGCCAGGGGGCTGGCCCAAAATCAACCCACAGGGTCGAATCCTCTCCCAGTTCCATGTCGTCTCCGGTAGGCTCTGTCATTTCTCCCCTTCATAAATACTGGCTATGCCGAACGTGAGTGGATGTTCCTTGACCGAGTGGAACCCTTGGCGCTCCATGAGCTGGATGAACGCCTCGCCGTACGGAAAAGATTCCACGGTTTCGTTGAGGTAGCGGTACGCTTGGCGGTCGCCCGAGATCAAACCGCCTATCCGGGGCAGAACATGCCGGAAATAGAAGAGATAGCACGCCCGGAAAAGCCGGTTGGAAGGCAAGGAGAACTCCAGGATCAGCGCCCGCCCGCCCGGCTTCAACACGCGGCGCATCTCGGCCAACGCCTTCTCCACACAATCAACGTTCCGAATGCCAAACGCAATCGTCACCGCGTCCACGCTGTCATCCGCTGCGGGGATCACGGTGGCGTCGCCCCGCGCGAGCGTGAACCGTTCCGTCAGACCGCCTCGCTCCAGCTTACGTTGGCCCAGCGCCAGCATTTCCCCCGCCATGTCAACGCCAAGGCCGGAGCCGACGCGCCCGCTCGCTTGGTCCAACATGATGAGCACGTCCCCCGTGCCCGTCGCTAGGTCGAGCACGCGCAGGTCCTCGCCAGGCGGCAAATACCGCGCCAACCGCTTGCGCCACGCGACATCCCGCCCGCCCGACAGCAGCCGGTTCAGCAGGTCGTAACGCGGCGCGATGCGATCAAACATGCGCCAGACGGCGTCACGCGCGGATTGGGCTGGCGAAGATGTGTTTCGTGTGGCGCTCACCGTGGCTCCCGCTGTCGGCGCTGTGAATGGAGGAAGACGTTCGTCAGGATGCCCCGCTCAAGGCGGGAGCGCCTATTCTAGGCAATGCTCCTATGGGATCACAACTTAAAGGGCGCCGCCCCAGAGCAAAGCGGGAAAATGGCCAAACCGGCCAGCGAATCAAGAGAGCTGCAAGACACTACTTGAAGAACTTCTTAACACGAACTTCACCCCACGCAAAGAAGACGCTGTTCCGCTGCTCGGGGAAACGAGGGCAGCGGTACAGCGCCGTGTATAACGCCAACGCTGAAGAGCCCCTTTGGGGTTACAGTCATGGGTTAAGAGGATTCGGAATCTGCGCGGCTGGGAACCCTTACTGGGGCGCCAAACCAGCGGCCTCGGTCAAGGCGGCCGAGATACGGTCACGAAGTTCGTCCTCCGAGGCCTCGTGGGTGATGTGGTCCTTTACCTCACCGGTTGAGGCGTCCACGAGCACCATGTCACCGGTGGAGTTGCCGTATTCCTCGTATATTTCGCCCAGTCCGAGCTGGGCCGCCTTAAATCCGGATTGGCGGATGGTGTCTTCGTCAGTGATGTCCACGTAAGTAAACCAGACAGGCGTGTCTTGAAAATCCTGCTTCACGTCGTCGAGCTTGGCGTCAAGGACGCGGCAGTAACCGCACCAGTCCGCATAAAATCGCAGGCTGATAAGTTCCGGCTGCTCCGCCTTCACACCCTCGTCTTCAGCGGCTGCGGCTGCGCCTACCAGGGTTACGGCCAGCAGGGCGGCGAGAGTTCCAGATAGGAGGGGAATGCGCATGAGTGGTTCTCCTTGTTTTGGGATTCCAACTTGTTCGCTGACGCGAGCGGTGTCCTTACCGGAAGTACACCTTCCATCATACTTTTAAAACATAATAAGCCACCACATATATTCCAAGAGGATGCAGCGTAAAACGGGAGGTGAATAATAGGCTCGTGCTGGGTGACGCCCAAGGGGTACTCGCTCAGCATGGTGTCGGCTGGGAAGATTGCACAGGCCAAGGACTTTGTAGGCACGAAAGCACGACATCGGCGGCCCCTGAATCGCGCCTCCGGTTGGCGCCAAGTCTCAAGAGGACCTGTGTGCCGGCGGGGTTGAAAGGGAGAAGCCCCCGGCCATCCGGGCGGCTTCTCCCAATGGCGATGGTTACCGATCACATTTCTCGGCGTCTTCCTCACCGTCTTGACAACAGTCCCCGCACGGACCACAACACGGCGGCGCGGAAACGCCAGCCAACAACACGCCCAGCACGCTGGTAAGCATCCTCATGGTTGATCACCTCCTTTTCTCGAAACAGGTTTGAGGGGGATACATTCACCCTGTCAACCGACTATACACCTTGCAGTGTGGTATAGAGTCAAGCAAGAGACCAAGGGCGCTTCGGCAATATACCCGAGCAATTCCGTTCCGTCTACATGGAGGGTGGCTTGCGCTCAATCCCTTCCAATACGGCGCATTCCGCCACCATGGACCGGCGCTTGGCGCAATCGGAGAGGAGCCCGGCCAAGTTCTCGCGAATGCGCGTCAACTCTTCAATCTTTTCGTCAACCTCGGCGATCTTCTCTTCCGCCTTGGCGCAGACCTCGGCGCAACGCGGATTCGGGTCTGTCCTCAGGGCCAACAGTTCCCCGATTTCCCGCAACGTAAAACCGAGTTCCTTGGCGCGCCGGATGAAGCGAATGCGCTGGACGGTTTTGGCGGTATAGAGGCGGAACCCGCCTTCGGTGCGCGGCGGCGCCTCGAGGAGCCCTTGGCGCTCGTAATACCGGATGGTCTGCGCGGTAACCTGGGCCTGTTCCGCCACTTTACCGATGGTCAAGGTTTCCATGAGTAATCCTTCCATCGTAGGCCGTCTTGCGTAGCCATAATAAACCTTGAACCTGAGTGCAGAGTCAAGCAAGAAACTGAAGCCCGGGTTGTTGGAGGGATTCACTAGCCCAGGGACCGCCATGCCCCTCCACGGGGCAATTCGCTTGGGCCAGGAGTAGGCGGATTTCCACGAAGGAAGCCCCAAATGACGCTCAAAAGCAGGAGGAGCCCAGCCACGTAAGGAAATAACGGCGGACCGTAGTCCAGCACTCGTTCCCCGGCTTGCGCCACGGGCAGGACGCCGCCTATGCGTCTGTCCTGGGTTGCTCCGGGAGTAGGCGCCTCAAAGGGGACGGCTTCCTCGATGCGCGGGAGCCCTTGTCCGATTCCAGGCGGACCGGCCTGGAAGTACTGCTGAGCGATATCAAAGCGGCCGTAAGGGTCAAAGACGCCCGTAATGCCGGTGTTGCCTACGTGAACAAGCGGCAAACGCGTCTCGACGGCCCGGAGGCGGGCGATGTCCAGTTCCTGTTCGAGGGCCGCGCTCGCGCCGAACCAGCCCAGATTGGTTATCACCACGAGAAAATCCGCGCCATCGTTTCTCAATGTCTCGGCCATGGGCCCAAAAAGGACCTCAAAGCAAATGAGGGGGCCAAAGACGCGTCCGCCAGCTTCCATAATCGTGAGTTCGTCTCCGTGATGGAGTCCGCCGATGGGCACGAATTGGCCCACGAAGGGGAGATAATCTCCGAGCGGCACGTATTCGCCAAACGGCGTCAAGTGGACCTTGTCGTAGACGGCCTTCGGATATCCCTCCGCGTCGAGCAGATGGCTGGAGTTGTACCAATGACCGGTGGCGGGATCCCGCCGTTGCGCGCCGGTGAACAGCGGCGTATCGGTATCCTCGGCGAGTTCTCGCAGAATCCGCCCAATGCCGGGCTCGAAGCTGATGCGAAGCTCCTCGTCTTGGTCCCGGAGGATGAACGGCGGCATAATCAACGCTTCGGGCCAAACAAAAAGATCCGGGGAGGTGTCCGCAGCCAAGGCCCGGCTGGCGTCCGCGGTAATTTCGACCATTGCTTCGTGGAATTGGGCGTCCCACTTCATTTGCTGAGAGAAATTGGGCTGAACCACCGCCGCTTGGTACGGTTCTTCTCCATAGCGGGCTTCATCCAGCCACGCGTGGCCCGCCACATGGGCCG
>SKRY01000143.1 GCA_007118235.1 Candidatus Hydrogenedentota bacterium
CCCGGCGAACTCGAACGCGCTGACAACGCGCCCGTGCCGTCCCACACGTTGATCCACCAGTTGCGATCGTTGTGGGCTTCCGCGGATTCCCTGCTTAGCATCGTGCGGTGGTCGGAAACATCGGTTCCCGCCCGGAACCACGCCGTCACGGTGAAGTTCTGCAGGCCCAACGCCGTACTAGCCGGAATCTCGACATAGCCCGATGAACCGTCGAACTCCAGCACATAATCTTGTTGAGCGCTCGCGGCGCCCGCCACCACGGCAAGAACCGCGAACACACTTGCTACCGCAACGCCACATCTCTTCCCCTTCATCGATTCGTGCTCCTTTCACTTTGTTTACAGTCATGGCGGCTCTCCGCCGCCGCCTTAGCCCATGATCTCACGTCCACGGAACCGCGCGCCTGTCTTCCGTGAACGGCTATCAACCTTCAACCTTTCCGAACCAGGACACCCAAAGCGCCCGCCCGACACGACTCACCGTCCTCGCGTACATGGCGCTAGACCAATCAACACGCGACCAAGCTTTCCACGCTCATGGGCCCTATTTTACACGTATTACACCATGTTTTCATGTATCAGGATAACACGTGCGCCCCCACAAAGTCAAGCCATTTCAGGGATCTTATTCTACGCTTTTTATATACTAAAAACATGAAGATGCGCGAGTCCGTGAGATGTTGAAGCAGCCTTCCAGCAGCTCCTTCTCTTTCGGCCCATCTTTTGAAAACCGTATTCATCTCCATTAGCCTATCGGTTTTGCGCACCGGGGTTTCACCGAAGTAGCCAGAGAGTCCTGGCTCGCGACGCCTAAATGCGTCTTCCGCTAAATCACATAACGAGTATTCTGAAGTGTGTATAATCTTTCTGAATAAAATTTTGCTCTTATATCCAAATAGTTTACCTAAGCCATCATACTATATATTCCGGATCAACTGCCTCTTATACGCTTGTGTCGACAACATATAGTACTGAAGTTGACACAGGAACTTATGTGTGGTAGCGTTTGAAAGACTTAATCGAGAAAGCCGCTTCAACTTGGAGGAAAAGAACGCGCTCTGAAAGGGTTCGCGGCCCGGATTTGGTTTGAGATTGCTTGAAGTTCCAAACAAACCGTAGTTCACAACAACCATTGCATATTTGGAGAAAGACACAATGCGCATGAACAAGAAAGGCTTCACCCTCATCGAGCTGTTGGTTGTAATCGCCATCATCGGTATTCTGGCGGCGATTCTGCTGCCGGCCTTGGCCCGGGCGCGCGAGGCGGCCCGGCGCGCGAGCTGCGCCAACAACCTGCGCCAGTTCGGTCAGATCTTCGCGATGTACGCGAATGAAGCGCGCGGGGAGTATTATCCGCCTCAGATTATCTACCGCCAACACGGCGGCCGTGACACCATGCTGGCGGGCCTGCATTCCGAGGCTGTCTATCCGGATTACTGGACGGATCCCTCCATCGCCCAATGCCCGAGCGACGCGGGGGCGTATTCCGATGACCACGTGCCTTGGGAAGACGACCTGAACGCGCAGATTCGGCGAATTGGCTCGGCGCAGAACGGGACCGACCGCGAGCGCAACATCTGCTTGCACGCCATCCTGTCCCGGCCGAAGAGCTACTATTACTTTGGCTACCCCTCCCGCACGGGCAGCGAAATGTCTCAATTCCAGAGCACGTTCTGGAACGAGACGCGCGGCCAGGCCCGGCACGATGGCGCTTGCATCGTCCAGGCGCCCGCCGGCGCGCTTTCACATGTGGACCCCACCTGTGATCTTCCCGCCATTGGCATCTGGGAGAACGAGAACCGGGACATCGCGTTTGTTGGCGATATCGTGCGGGGCGTCTCGGGCGTTGGAGCGCTGGATGATGACGGTCAGCGCCGGCTTGGAAGCCAGGCCGGGACGCGGCTGCGCGACGGCATTGAGCGGTTCTTCATTACCGACATCAACAACCCGGCGGCGGGCGCGGCGGCCCAGAGCAGCATCATCGTGATGATGGACACCGTCGGCACGCAGATGGACAGCGGCGCGAGCCACATGGGCCGCGACGGCTCGTTGATGTTCAACCACATGCCGGGCGGCGCCAACATCCTCTACATGGACGGTCACGTGAACTTCGTCCGGCTCGAGGAAGAACCCCCGCTGCTGGTCAACAACCTTCACCCCGACGCGTACGCGGCGCGAATCATGTACAGTGAAGCGCCCCGCGCGGCGAACATGCAGATCTTTGGCGCCTTCATCCGCTTCGGCGGCTTTTGATCGGCGCTCATCCGCTAAGATCCTAGTGACTCTTCCGGGCGTCCCTGCTTCGTTATCGAGGCCGGGACGCCCGGTCTTTGTATGCGGACGCGGCGGCTTTGAGACAATGGTCCGGAATCACGCCGTCTCGGCGAATTGCGTCTGCAGCGTCGCGAGGGCGCGTTCCACCTCCTCGGGAGCCCGCGTCTCGATGGCCTTGCGCAACTTGGGAATGGCCCCTCCCACTTTCCGGCCGTTGCGCGCCGCGCCGAACAGGTGCCGGCTGACGGTGGACTGCGTCAGTTTCAGCTTCGCGGCGATGTCTTCTTGCGTGCAGCCCTGAATGTAATACAGGCGTAACACTTCCAACTGGCGATCGGTCAGTTCCGTCTCGATGATGTCCCACATGGCGGGCATGACCGCCTGAAAGAAATCCTGCAAGGCGTGGCGCCGCTTCCGGTCGGCGGACGTCTCGAACCACAGACCGCGCTCCGCAGGGATGCTCTCAAGGTAACTCGCATCCAGAGGGACTTCCCAAAAATCCGCATTGAAATGGCTCATGGCGCATCGGCCTCCCATTCGTGGTCGCTATCCATCCGTTTGAACCAGCTTGTCTCGGCAGAAAAGGGGTGAGGTGTCCAAGTAGCACGGCGTTGAGAGCGTGTTGGCGTACGAGAACGCCACAACCTACAACCACGAGGCCTTGCAGCCGGGAAACAGCGTACATGGTGATAACTCCTTATGGTCTTGGTGGAAACTTGCCGGTGCGCTTCGACGCGAACCCGCATTGAAAGCAAAAACGCCGCGGGCTGATTCTTGCTCCAGCCCGCGGCGTCGTTGAAACGTTGAATGACTTACCTAGTCTCCGTTCATGGTGGAGACGCCACTGGGCGCAATCCTAATACCAGCCCTACCACGGCCACTACACGCACAAGGGTCCCCAACACATCTCCCCGGAGATGCGCCAGGCCCGTCACGCGCCGCGTTGCCGCAAGGGTGATCATGGAGATTACGCCTCTTTTAAGTTAAGTCCCAATTCGGCAATGTCGATAAACGATTATACCCTGCATGAGCCAGCGCTGCAAGACGCTCGGCCGGGGGGCACACCGCCTTCCTTTACCAATCCCGGCGATATGCGCACTCCTCATGACCAAGGGTATTCCGTACGGCCTCTCCGCCAATGAACGAACCGTCACGCCCGCATCCATGGGGGTGAATAGGCGGCTTCATGGAGGGGAGACAACAACGAATGGCGCGATTTGGACCGGAATCCCATTCGGCTCTTAGAAAAGGTATGGACAATGGTTTACATTATATGAGATAATACTGCCCGCAAGCTCAAAATTGTGCTGGCTACGGCGGCAGACAAGTAAATACCAAGCCGCGCCAGCGGTTTTCTGGCTTGACCCCGGGAGGGGCGCACAGACAGGGTTGTTTGGCGGATCAAGGGGTTGGGGGGTGCTTTCAATGACAGACGTGGTGCTGGATTCATGGATACGCGACCAATGGGTGGCAAACCTCTGTGACGACGTGAACGCGGAGGTGAAGGGAGCGGTCATCCTCATCGTCGATGATGACGAGGGACCGCGCGAAACCTTAAGCAGCCTTCTGAACAATACAAACGAGGTTCACGTGGCGGCGGATGGGGCCAAGGCGCTCGAAGTGCTGGAGGCCCATTCGGTGGACGTCATGATCACGGACATCCGCATGCCGCGCATGTCGGGTATTGAGCTGTTGCGAACGGCCAAGGAGCGGTATCCGTGCATGGAAGTGATCATCCTGACGGGGTGCGGCCAGCTTGAGACAGCGGCCAAGGCCGTGGAATGGGGCGCCTTCGCATATCTGCAGAAACCGTTCCACACGTGTACGCTGCAAACTTACATCGCCCGCGCCCTTGCGAGCCGGCGCCAGAATCTGGAGCGGCGCAACCTGGAGCGATTGGCCCTTGAGGCCAACCGATTCGAGACGCTGGGCCGCGTGATTTCCGGCATGATTCACGACTTGGGCACGCCGTTGCAGGTCGTCAGCAGCCATATTGAGCTGATGATGACGAATCCGGAGCTAGCGCCTGTTCACGACCGGCTCGAAACCATGTACACCCAGATTCGGCACTGCACGGATATCGTCCGGTCAACCATGAGTTTTCTCCGCCACAAGGAGGAGACGCTGGTCTTACTCAATCTCAACGAGGTGGTCGAGGCTTGTCTCGATGTGGCGGCTCCCATCCTGCGCAAGCAAGATGTGGAGGTCGTGCGCCGGTTTGATACCGCCCTGCCGTTCATGCGGGGCGATTTCGTGTTGGTGCGCCAGAGTGTCCTCAATCTTATCACCAACGCCTGCCAAGCCATGGAAGGCCAGAGCGATCCCCAGCGGTTGACGTTCACCACATGGGGCGAGGACAAGCACGTCTGCCTTGGGGTCGAGGACACGGGCCCGGGCGTTCCCCTAAAGGATCGCAACAATGTGTTCCGGAGCTTCTTCTCCACCAAGGACGCCGGAGGCACGGGGTTGGGTCTCTCCGTGGTCAAGAATGTGGCCGACAAACACGAGGGCAGCGTCGACTACGGACCACGTAATGACGATACCGGCGCGCATTTTGTCCTCCGCTTTCCCCGTCACGAGATGGAGGACAACTGACGCGGCGACGGAGAGCAGGCGGCAATGGTATTACACGCTGGCGATGCATTCACGTGTGACGGCGGGCGGCGCGGCGCGGATGCACACGCATTAGTCCCCGGGGATGACGGCCAAACCCGCCGGAAACAAGAGGCGCTGGCCTATCTCAACGAACACCCCTATTCGCCGCCGTGGTGGCTTCGCGGGGGACACGTCCAGACCGTGTGGGGACCTTTCCTGAGGCGAAAGACCGCTCCGCCCCGCCGCAAGGAAACCTGGGACAC
>SKRY01000263.1 GCA_007118235.1 Candidatus Hydrogenedentota bacterium
CACCGTCACGCTGGTGGGCCGCGCAACCCACATGGACGCCATCGAGCGAAACGGACTCACGCTGTCCGGCATCTTCGGAGAACACCGGATTGAATCGCTGCGGCCCTGCGTTGCCGTGAGCGAAGCGGCCGGCGCCGCCTACGATTTCATCTTCCTTACCGTGAAGTCCTATGACACGGAGCGCGCCGTGGAAGAACTTGTCCCCGTGGTGAGTACGACTACCCTGGTGTGCTCCTATCAGAACGGGCTGGGGAACGTGGACGCCGTCGCGGCCCGGTTTGGCTGGCCGCGCACCGTCGGCGCACGGGCCATCTACGGCGTGCGGCTTCCCGAGCCTGGCCACGCCGAGGTCACGGTCATCGCCAAACCCACGGCCATTGGCCGGTATGACGCAGCGACGTCCGAAGCCCCGATCAAGCAGATAGCGGAAGACCTTGACACAGCGGGACTGCCGACGGTTTATACCGAACGCATCGCCACCATCCTCTGGTCGAAAGTGGCGTACAACTGCGCGCTCAACCCCCTCTCCGCGTTGCTCGACGTCCCCTACGGCCGTTTGCTGGAGACCCCCGAAACACGGGACCTCATGACCGAGATCGTTCACGAGCTATACGCCGTGGGGAAAACCATGGGCGTGGAACTCGACCCCGACAACGCGGAAGCCTACCGCCGCCAGTTGTTCGAAGAGTTGATTCCGCCCACCGCCAACCACTACGCCAGCATGCGCGAGGATTTCCGGCTCAAGCGCCGCACCGAGATCGGCGCGCTGAACGGGGCCATCGCCGCCTTCGGCCGCGAACAAGGCATCGCCACCCCCACAAACACGCACCTCACCCGCCTCGTGCGCGCCCATGAGCAACTGCACGCAAGACAGCAGAGCGCGGGCTGACCGGGGCGGGACATATGGGCGGAGGAACGATTTCCATCAAGGGGGTTACGACAGCGATTCTGAAACTGGGGGGATGAGAGTGGGGCACAAAAGGAAAGGGCCCGCGTACGGGCCCGGGGGATCCTACTGTAGGGTCTGGCCCTAGGTCAGATCGCAATGGAAGCGTACCACCAAGAGCGCCACAGCTCAAATCCCCCACATCGCCGGGTGAGCGGCTGATCTGGGTAACGACATACCCCTTGATCCCCTTCACAGGGGGAATTGTTCATTGATAAGGGCCACATCGGATAAGCCGCAACCCAAGAAGTGAGCGCACTGATTCCCCCTTTGAAGGGGGTGGCCCGAAGGGCCGGGGGATGTAGACGCCCCGTACACCGCCCTATCCGGCGATTGGAGAACGCCCAGGATCTGATAGCCTGGGACAAGACCGTCCGCCGACGATCTGGAAATGGCGCCGTCTGTACGGTATCCTCTTGTTCCTCTTGGTCCACGGTTGTAAGCCTGTTCTACATCAATATTCAGCACGAAAGGCAATCATGGCTACGAATCACGAAGTTATTCTTTCCGGCGTCCGGCCCACCGGCCGGTTGCACTTCGGCAACTATTTTGGGGCGATCAAGCACTTCATCGACCTACAGAAGCAAGGGTATCGGTGCTACTACTTCATCGCCGATTACCACGCGCTGACGACCATCAGCGAGCGCGAGGATTTCTTCCGGCACACGTTGGACATGCTGCGCACCTACGTCGCCTGCGGCCTGGATCCCCGGAAGTCCATCATCTACCGGCAGAGCGATCTGCCCTGCACGGCGGAGCTAACCTTGCTCTTCGGCATGATCACCAACATCGGGTTTCTTGAAAGGGGAACCACCTACAAGGACAAGATGAGCAAGCTGACCAGCCCGGAGGGGCAACCCGAGGGCAATCCGCTCTCGTATGGGCTGCTGGGCTATCCCGTGCTCATGGCGGCGGATATTCTCATCGTGAAGGCCGACAAGGTGCCCGTGGGCGACGACCAGCGCCAGCACGTGGAGATGGCCATCGACATCGCGGAGCGTTTCAATCACCGTTTCGGCGAGGTGCTCAAGTCTCCGGCGCCGGTCGCGCGGGACGCCATCCGCGTGCGCGGGCTCGACGGCTCGGACAAGATGGGTAAGAGCGAAAACAACACCCTTGACCTGCTTGACGACGAGAAGACGGTTCTCAAGAAGATCAAGGGCGTGCCCACCACCACCGATCCGCTTCCGCTAGAGACGGAGTCCGACGATCCCGAGGCGATCCTTCCGGAAATGCCGCCGAGCGTGGCGGCGCTGTATCATCTCCTGTATTTGCTCGCCCCGTGGGAGGTGTACACGGATTTCGTGGGGAAATACCGGCGGAAAGAGCGGTTTTACGGCCAGTTGAAGACGACTTTGGCGGAATACGTGACCGCGTTCAACAAGCCCATCATTGAAGGGTTTCACGCGCCGGACAACACGGACGAGTTCGTGATGGATTTCCTGCGGGACAACGCCGCGAAGGTCACGCCCGTGGCCCTGGATACCGTCGAGAGTTGCCGCGAAGCCATGGGGATCGGTCACAGCCTGTACCGGGCGTAAGCCGGTTCTGCTCGCGTGTTAACGTCCCCCCTCAAACGTAGTCGCGGCATCTTGCCGCGTCTAAGTCCACAAGGCCGGCAAGATGCCGGCGTTACGAGTGATTCCCCCTTTGAAGGGGGATAAGGGGGATGTCCAGCAGCTTCAAAGACAATCCTACTCCCGCAGGCGATCAACAGCGCACGCGGAAGCCATGAAACTTCACCCTACCCGCTGAGTGCCTCTTCGGTGGGAAAGAAGATGCCGTCGACAAAGCGCGAGTGGAATTCGGGATCTTGCGACAACTCGATGTGACGTGTCTCGCGGGCCAGGGCAGAGGCGCGTAGACGCGCTTCGCGCGACGCCGCGGCGAGGCGCGCGCCCGCCAACGACGTGTTGCCCACGAAGCCAATCCGGTCTTGAGGCAACTCGCTGGGAAGCAGTCCGATGCGCTGGGCGTTCGCTCTGCGAATGAAATTGCCGAAGCCTCCCGCCACGTGGACACGCTGGAGATCCGTGGGCTCCAGCCCCGCGCGCTCCAGTAGAATGTTTATCCCGGCGCGGATGGCGCCCGTGGCCAACTGCAGTTCGGAGATGTCCTTCCGCGTGATGACGATGGCCTCCCCCGCTCCCGATTCTTCCGCGGAGGCCAGCTCAAAATAGCCGCCCCCACCGTCGCGTACGCGGGCTCGAATAGCGGAAGGAACCGTATCCGGGACTTCGTCCGGGCCGGCCATCGCGCCCTCGGGGCCGATGATCCCCAAGCGCAACAGCTCCGCCGTGGCGTCGATGAGGGCCGATCCGCACAGTCCCACTGGGGCCGTTTGGCCGATGACATGGTAATGTATGTCGCCATCCCGCACGAAGACTTTTTCGATGGCGCCGGTGGTCGCTCGCATGCCTTGGCCGATACGCCCTCCTTCAAAGGCGGGGCCAGCGGCGCAGCTCGCGCCGATCAGTCCACCCTCATGCCAAAGGACAATCTCTCCGTTGGTGCCGATGTCGATGAGGAGGGTAGGCTCGCGCGCCTCGTCCAGGTTCGCCGCGAGAATCCCCGCGACCGTGTCTCCGCCCACGAAGCCGCCGATGACGGGAAACACATAAACCGCCGCGCGGGGATGGACGTTGAGACCCAGCGCATCCGCCCGGATGGTCATGCTGGAGCCCATCACGGGCACGAAGGGGGCCTCGCCAAGCGCGCGCGGCTCGATGCCCATGAGCAGGTGTTGCATCGTGGTGTTGCCGGCGAACGTGACGGTGTAGATCCGCTCCGGGGCAATGCCCGCGTCCTCGGTTATCTCCTCGAGCAGGCCGTTCACCGCGTCCAGCACTAGTTCCTGCGACATTTTCAGTTCGGCCGGCCCCTGGCTCGCATGAAGGATGCGCGCCAACACATCGTCGCCAAAGGCCGTCTGCGGATTCATGGTGCTCGCCGCCGCAATCTCTTGGCCCTTGTGCAAGTCCAGCAAGACCCCGCCGAGCGTCGTGGTTCCAATGTCGAACGCGGCGGCGTAACACTCGGCCACCGTGTCCCCCGCCTCCCACTCGATGAGGCGGGGACGGCTCGCTTCTTCCCCGCCGGACGCCGCAAGCACAGCGGTTCCCTTGAACCCGTTGGCCCGCATGGCGCCCGGCAAAGTAGGCAATACATCGGACTCCACACCTACTGGCCCGATTTCCCGTTGCAAGCGTTCGAAGTCGGGCATCCCGTCCTCCAGCGTGGGCTCGGGAAGCTCCACATAGGCCTTGACCACGGGAGCGGCCAAGCCTTGTTCAAGCGGCGTTCGCCCTTCCTCGAGAATCTGGTGAAACGATCCCAGCAATGAACTCTCGGGCACTTCCACCGTGGCCGGCGCCTCGACGGTGCGCTGGCAAGCCAGCGCCATCCCGCCGCCGAGTTCTTCCTTGCTCAACGCTTCCCGTTCGGCGTCCGTGACCGGACCCGCCCCCTCCCGGACGACGACGCGGCACTTGCCGCACGTGCCTTGCGAGCCGCACGGCGTGAGTATCGTGATTCCGGCGCGGGCGGCGGCTTCCAGCACGGTGGCGCCCGGCGCCACGCCCACCGTCCGCCCTTGCGGGGCGAACCGGACCGGCACTTCGTTTTCGGACATTACTCCAGACTCCCTTGCGCGGCTTCCCTGCTCTTGTTCACAGAGGCAGGTCCTTGTCCGTGACCGCGCCTTCCGAGGCGGAGGTCACGTGGCTGGCGTATTTGGCCAGAACGCCGCGGGTGTAGCGGGGCGCGGGCGTGTTCCAATTCGCCAAACGCTTGACAATTTCCCCTTCAGGAATATCCAGCGTCAGCGTTTGCGCCTCGGCGTCAATGGTTATGGTGTCGCCATCCTCCACAATGGCCAACGGCCCGCCGGTTTGCGCCTCGGGCGTGATGTGGCCCACCACGAAGCCGTGGCTTCCGCCGGAGAACCGGCCGTCGGTAATCAGCGCGACGTCCTTGCCCAAGCCCCGGCCCATGACAGCGGACGTCGGAGCGAGCATCTCGCGCATGCCGGGGCCCCCCTTCGGCCCTTCGTAACGAATGACGATGACATGGCCTTTTGTGATCGTTCCGTCATGGATGCGTTCAAGGGCCTCTTCTTCGGAGTTGAACACCTTCGCCTCGCCCGTGAACCGCGTGCCTTCCTTGCCCGAGATCTTCGCCA
>SKRY01000042.1 GCA_007118235.1 Candidatus Hydrogenedentota bacterium
AGACACACCCCCACGCGGCATGCCGCCGCACGCCGGGCGCGGCTCCCCACGCGGCATGCAGCCATGTTTGCACTTATTTGGAGGGCAAGACCATGAAACGCAATAGAGCAGGTTGGATGGGATTGATCACCGTGGGCCTGGGGCTCACGCTGATTCCCCAAGCGTTCGCCGACGCGCCGATGCACGGCCGGATTAGCTACGAGGCCGGCGGCTCCTTGGTGCGCGGCGTTGAGGATGATGACTGGAGTTTCGCCACGATGAACTCCCTCGTGCTGCCCGGGGACGCGCTCTGGGCCGAGGAGGAAGCCACGCTCGAAATGGAGATGAGCGGCGGCTCTTTTCTGCGTATGGCGGACGGCAGCCGGGCGGAGGTTGAGTCGTTTCCCCCAAGCGCGCGGTTTCAGGCGTGGTGGGGCGCGTTCTACATCCACCGTGTCAGCCGGAGCACCGGGGACGTGGTGATGGAGACGCCCGCGGCCTCCGTCGAGGTCGAGCGGGACACCATGGTCCGCATTGATGTAATGAGCAATGGCGCGACCACCGTGTCGGTGCGTTGGGGCCGCGCCAGGGTGCGCACGGCCGAGGGCGGAGCGGTGCTGGTCACTACCGGACGGCGCGTGTACGTGGATCCCGGGTATCTGCCGAGTTCACCCGTTGCTTTCGATCGCAGCCGGGAAGACGAGTTTGACCGGTGGAACCGCGAACGGGCGCAAGTCTTGGCCGAGGGATTTGAGCGGTCATCAGGCAGTTCGATCACTTCGGCGGCCATGGGGGTCTCCGATTTGCACCACTACGGCGAGTGGGTCACCGTGGATAGCCGCCGCTACTGGCGCCCCACCGTGGTCCGGGAGTATGTGCCCTATCGCACCGGATACTGGAGCTACACCCCACGAATCGGCTACGTATGGGTCGGAACGCACCCCTTCTCCTACGTAACCACCCACTATGGCCGTTGGACCTATCATTCCCGCCATGGGTGGATATGGGGGTACCGGCCCGGCTGGTCGCCCGCATGGGCTTACACGGTCCGGAGCGGAGACTACTTTGTGTGGGCGCCGCTTGATTTCTATGACCGGCCTGTCGTGGTGAGCAGCGCCTACTTCACCTTCGGCAGCACGCGCATCGGCATCCACGGCGCCTCGTATTCCTACGCGTCCCACGTGCTATACGGTCCCGCCCGGGTATACCCGGCCACGAGCACTACCATCATCACCAGTGGCGATGTACACATTTGGAACATCTATGCGTCGGGGACCTCCTCGCCCCAGAGAGACCGTTACCGTGATGCCGACCTCCCCGTGCGCGATTACTCGCCACGCCGCGTGATTCGCGGGCCGGACACCGTTGGCGCGGGCCGGACCCAAGCGCATACCCGGGCCGCCTCCCTACAAGAGCGGATAGGCCGTCAGCAGTTTTCGACGGTGGATCGCACGGGCGGACAGAATGTGCGGACCGCCGAGCGGGCCGATGCGCGTAGCGCCGCCGAGCGCAGCATTCGCCTCAGAGACCCAGATCGGCCCAGCGCCGCCGTGCCGGATGGAAGCGGCCGGTTGCGCTTGGAACGCGACTCGGACGACCGGATGAACTTGCGCGAAATGCGGACCAGGGAAACCGTCCGCCGCACCGGCGAGGATGAAGAACGGCGCGCGGCTGATAGCCGTGTAGTTCGCGGGGGCGGCGGCGAGCGCGAGACCGAGCGCGCGGGCATCCGCGATGTTGGTGACCGTACAGCCGAACGCGCGGGCATCCGCGACACAGGTGACCGCGCGGCCGAACGCACGCGTACCACCGGCGATGGCCGGGATGAACCCGCGCGCACTGGCATCCGCGATACGGGTGAGCGTGCGACGGACCGTGCGCCAATTTCTCCCCGGGAGGGCGTTGACCGCGACCGGGCGGCGATACGCGGAGGCTCCGCTGAAACGCCGCGCGCCACGCGTGCGCCAGAGCGGAGCGAGGATCTATCCCCGATTCGCACCCTGACGCCCCGGACGACAGCCCCCGAAGCAAGCGATAGAAGCCGGACGAACGTGGAAGAGCGCAGTGAACGCACGCTGCGTCAGCCCGCACCGGATCGTACGTCAAGCGTCGACCGCACGCCCACGCGCGAAGCGCCCCCGGAGCGTTCGGTGACGCGCGATAGTGGTGCACCGCGCGCCATGGAGCGCCCGCAACCCAGCACAACGCGCTCGCCAGCCGATAGCGGGGAGCGGACCATCCGCCAGTCAACGCCGGAAGGCACATCCAGCATCTCGCGTACGCCTGCGCGTGAATCGCTGCCCCGGCGGCCGGTTGAGTCCAATCCCGGCGCGGGCCAACGCGAATCCATCTCGCGCCAACCCGTGCAGAGCACCCCGGATCGTTCCTCGGTGCGATCGACGCCTCAGGCCACGCCGCAACGGAGTGCACCTCAGGCCACGCCGCAACGGAGTGCACCTCAGGCCACGCCGCAACGGAGTGCGCCTCAGGCCACGCCTCAACGGAGTGCGCCTCAGGCCACGCCCCAGCGGAGCGCGCCCCAACCCGCCACGCCGCGGATAAGCGGAAGCGCGCCCCGGATCGGAAGCGATGCCCCCCGGGCGAGCGGCACGGCGCCCCGAGTGGGTAGTGAAGCCCCCCGCGCAAGCGGAAACGCTCCCCGCGCAAGCGGGCCCAGCACATCCATCCGCCAGCCGCAACCCAGCGCGCCGCGCAGTTCCGGTTCGGTGTTGGACCGGGGGGGCATTGGTTCACGTGGCTCGTCAACCCCCTCGGCTCCCAGTAGAGGAAGCGCTGCTGGACGTGGCGCAAGCCCTCGAAACCGATAGACTGAAGTAGATTAGGAGTATCGCACAATGAAAACGAAACAATGGATGGTGTCCGCTGGCGTTCTGGCGGCTGTGGCGGTGGCGCTCACCGGCTGTCCGCCTGCGGAAACACCCGAGCAAGCGTACGACCGCGGATTCGACGACGGGTTCATGGAAGACGACGAGTACTGGTACGGCTATTTCCATGGATACGACACCATGGACAGCAATATCCTCTATGATGGCCACGAGATCCCGTATCTGGACGAATACTCCTACGACGCCGGCTATTATGATGGCCTGTGGTGGGCGTATAGCGACGGCTACTTCGTCAACTACCACGACGCCTTTATCATCGGATGGAGCGAAGGCTACGACCGGGGCTACCGTTCGGACTATATTTCGTTCCTGAAGCGGGACCCACACACCGAGTACCGTCATGGCGGGTGGATAGACGGCTACAACGACGGGTTCTCCGAGGGCCGCATTTTCGGCGCCGCTGATTATAAGGCTAATCGAACGTTCGATTGGATGGACGCGCTGTTCGACTACGAAGACGAGATCGACGAGTATTTGGCGGAAGTTGGCTTGGGAACCGGAGACTATGGTCCGGTCATCCTGTACGAATGGGGACACAACCCTCATGAACTCGTGAAGAACGAGCAGGCGAAGACCACGGAAACCGTCCGCGAACGAATGGAACGCGCGGGCCGTACCGCGCCCGCCATCCGGGGTGATGCGGGGACCAAGGCGGCCATGAAGGCGAGGGAAATGTACCGGCCTTTGTCGGACGAGGCCAAGAGCGAACTTGACGTGAAGCCGGCGATATCCAAACGAAGCGGCGAGGCTATCAGCGAGAACCTTGACGACACCTGGCTGAACCGGGTAAACCGTTACAGGGAAGCCATGAAAAGCATGTTGGAAGAGGCCTCCGAGGAGACAACGGAGCCGTAATACCGACAGGGATATAGCCAACATTTCAAGCTGGGGCGGGCCGTGAGGTCCGCCCTTTTCCTTTGCGCGCTCGATTCGTGGAACAACCCAGTCCGTGGCTTGTGGCCTTGGCTCGCCGTTATCGCTCGAACGTAATCCAGCGCACGGAGTCGAATCGCTCTTGCAGTTTGGCGGCGAGTTCGTCCATGCGGGCCCGCGTGAACTGCGTGACCAGTTCGAGCGTGATGTCCGTTGTCTGTTCTTCTTGGGAAACGCGCAACCGCGATTCCACCACCTCGTAGCCTTGCGCCCGGATGAAGGTCTCCACTTCGTTTATCCGGCCGAGACCATGCGGCATACCCATGGTCAGCGTGAACCGGTCCGCCGATGGCAACAACCTCGCCAGACGCTCAAGCACGATAACCACCAGCAAAGCGGCCACCGTCGCGGCGATGGCTATGCCATACAGTCCGCCGCCGATCGCCAGGCCCAAGGCCGCCACGAACCAAATGAGGGCGGCGGTCGTGAGGCCCCTGTGATGACTGCCGACATTGATGATGGTCCCCGCGCCGAGGAAACCCACGCCCGTGATGATGCCCGCGGCGATGCGTCCTTGGTCGAGGGTGACGGTGGTATCCTGCTCCGCCCACTGCAAGGCGATGATGTCGGACACGACCATGGCCAGCGTGGAACCGAGACACACCAAGATATGGGTGCGCAACCCGGCGGACCGGCCCTTGCGCTCCCGCTCGATCCCAACCAACCCCGCAAGGACAATCGCCAATGCGAACTTTAGCGTAATTTCCGGGAGCAGTTGCCATGTATCAGCCAAGAAGAACCCTCCGGTTTGGGTTGTAGCTCCCTACCCTCGTACCTCTTCAACCCTCAATCTGTGGATGCCTTACCCCTGCCGTCATCCCCGCGCAAGCGGGGATCCAAATCCCAAGTGGAGCACGCACCCGGTGGATCCCCGCTTTCGCGGGGATGACGGCGGGGGCGCTCTTATGCATAACGCATGTCCCAAAAACTCGCCGGCAGGGGACACGCCAGCTGTGTGCCTAAACGTTCCGCGACCCTTATCAGGGTCGGTATCGGGTACGTCTGTTTCCAGGGGTATCGCCCGCACGCTATCGCCTGCGGGCTCAACCCCTGGCTAGCATCTGTCATCCCTACGGGATGGATTTGTTACGAAACCATCTCAGGCCACGTTAGACTCAATCGAAACATTTGCAACGTTCAACGCTGACCAAGTACTACCGCAGCTCAATGACACCGTCCTCTTCGTCCGGGACCGCCACATCCGGATCCTCCGCAATCGCCCCAATCTGTTGGCGCCGGGTTTGCACGGCTGCCGGACTGGCCCCGTAGGTTTGCGCGTAATTCAGAAACTCGGC
>SKRY01000134.1 GCA_007118235.1 Candidatus Hydrogenedentota bacterium
CCCTTCCACTGCCAAACCAACGTTATCCTCAAACAGAAGCCCACACCCAACCGGCCGGCCTTGCAGACATCTCTCCAACTCACTTTCAAGGGGACTAGAGAGGATGAACCGCGCGCCACCGGCTTCGCGTTACGCCATTCGCGCCCATTCTAATCAGGTGAAGCCCCGAACACAAACCAATCCCCTCTGGACAAGATGCACCATTCTGGGTAGACAATGATCCGCGGTAATGGGGTATGATGGGGTGCATAATCGAAACCGTGACTGCACGAGACCACAGGGCGCGTGGCGCATGCGCGCAGAGGGGGAACTCATGAATAGCTTGACGCGAGTCGAGAATACACTGAACGGAGAACCCGTGGATCGCATACCGGTTACGCCGATCTTCATGGCGTGGGCGGCCGAGTACGCGGGGCACAGTTACGGAGCGTTTCAACGGGATTACCGCGCCCTAACCGCCAGCTTGCTGAAAATGTGGGAGCGCTTTCAGATAGACCAACTCACCACCTTAAGCGATCCCTACCGCGAAACGGCGGATTATGGGGCCAGCATACGCTTTCAGGAGCACGGCGTATGCCGGTGCGAAAGTCCGTTAATCCAGAACCCCAGTGACATCAACAAGCTTAAGCGAATGCCCATCGACGCGGCTCCGCGTATGTTGGACAGGATCCATGCCATAGAGACGTTTCATCGGGAGGCGGGGGGGGATGTTTCCGTCCTGGGCTGGCTTGAAGGTCCGTTGGCTGAATTCTGCACCTTACGGACGCTTGAGGCGGCCATGACCGATTTGCTCACCGAGCCGGACCTCTTCCACGAGGCGTGCAGCGTCACCATGGACAACGCGGTCACGTGGGCGCGGGACCAGATTCACGCGGGGGCCGACATGATCGGAGTGGGGGACAGCGCGGTGAGCCTCGTCAGCGCCGATATGTACCGGGAACACATCCTGCCGTGGCACCAGCGTCTGTTCCATGGAATACACGATGCAGGAGGAAAGGTGCGGCTGCACATCTGCGGAGCCATTGACCATCTTATTCCGGATATCGTCCACGCAGGGGTGGACGTGCTCGACATTGATTGGATGGTGGACCTCGCCAAGGCGCGCCAGCTTGTCGGGGACAAGGTGACCCTATTCGGCCAGTTTGACCCCGTGCGTGTGCTGAAGGAAGGAACGCCCGAGGACGTGACTGGCGCGGCGCGGCAAAACATACGCGACGGCGGCCCGAAACACTTTGGGCTTATGCCGGGGTGCGAGATCCCGCCGGGCACACCGGAAGAAAACATCGCCGCGTTTTGTCCGGGTGAGGGCTGTCTGATGGCCGATGACCTCAGGATGGATGCGTCCGCCATGCCGTAGGCCGCAAGGCGCTGACATCTTCTTACTCAGGCGTCAGCTCGCACACTGTCTCGACGTGTGGGGTGTGAGGAAACAGATCGAGCGCGAGGACCCGGCCCAGCCGCCATCCATGTTGCGTGAGGTGTTTGAGGTCGCGGGCCAGAGTGGCGGGATCACACGACACGTACACCATCTTCCTTGCGCCGCAGCCCGCCAATGCGTTTAGGATGGGACGCGCGCCGCTCCGGGGCGGGTCAAGTACCACCACGTCCCACTGCTCCTCGGTGAGCGCCCGTTGAAAGGCGGTCTCGTCCCCGATGTGATAACGCCCCTTGCCCAGGCGTTGCGCCGCCGTGATCGCGGCGAGATTGTGGTCGAGGCCTCGCACTTCGGTCGTATCCGCGAAGGGAAGGGAGAGGTTGCCCGACCCGCAATAGAGATCCAAAATGCTTTCGGCATCTCCCGCGATTTCTCGGACGGCGCTCACGAGCAGCCGGTTAAGCAACAGGCTGGCCTGCGAAAAACCTCCCGCGATGACGGGGATCCCGTCAAACAAAAAAGAGTCGCGCGGCGCCTTCTGCCGGGGATGATTAACAGAGGGGAAGACCTTGCGCAGGGATGCGTTGGGATGCCGTGTCCAGACAAGGATGGCGCCATCCTCGGGATTCACCGTTAGTTCAACAGAGCCGTTCATCCGCACGGCGCGCAGTTCGCCGAGGGCGTGATTGAGCCGCTCGTGGCACAAGGCGCAGGAGGGACGATCCATCACGCGCTTTGTTCCGGGCGCGAAGAAGCCCCACGCCCGGCCGTCGCCGTGGAACGTGGCCCGGGTGCGGTATCCCAAACGGTATTGAGCATCCTCCCGCCATTCCAACTCCGGTTGAAGGCCGCCGATACGGCTCAAGCAGTCTCCGATAATGTGCTGCTTCCATTTTGCTTGAGCGGGGTACGCGAAATGGATCCACGTGCAGGCCGTCGCGTGGGCGGCGCACGAGCACGGCGGCTCCCACCGATGGGGAGAAGGAGATTCGAGCGTCTCCACCACGCCCCAAAGCACATTGCGGCGGCGTGTTACCTCCCCCAACCTGACGACGTCCTCCGGCAACGCACCCGAAACGAAGCAAACCTCGCCGTCGAGACGGGCCAAGCCATGCCCCCCGTGAACCACGCCCTCGATCTCTACCGGTTCCGTCATTCGTCCGAGGAAAAGTCTTCGCCTACGTGATCTCTCGCACGCGATTGTTTTCGCAAATGCATCAGCAGTTGCGCGTACGTGGTCCGCACCGTCTCGGTGAGATCCCCGGCGTAGGGAAGGATGTAGGTGGCCGGCAACTTCCATACTTCGCCGGGCGCTACGCATGTCGGGCCGAGCAAGGCTAGGCAGCAGCACTCGCATGGACGGCTAAACGCGGAGTAGTGTCCTCCCCCATCGATCCCCGTTATGATGCCCCGGCCGTCCTCGCGGGCGAGAGCGATGCCCCGTTCCAAAGTATCAAAGTCAACGGCGTTTTGGGGTTGTTCGAAACCATCCGTGAGCACGGTTACTCCATCCGGCGATATGGGAAGGCGCTCAAGGGTAACCCGGCGAATGATAATCTCTTTGTCGCTTCTGTTACGCACGGAGACCCGCCGCCGCATGCCCGGGTTCTTGTGATAGGCGAGGGTCTTTATACACACTTCAAGGTCCGGGTGTTGCTGGCGGCACACTAGCGTCGCGCCTATCGAACTGTTTTCCTCGCTCCAGATTACCTCTCCAAAATCCATCGTGTCGAAACTGCGATTCTCATCCCTTATCTCGAATTCCGATGAGGGGCCCGTAATCCATTCGATTTCGCAATGTTTCTGGAGCAAACTGTAGGTGTTGCCGAGAAACGCGGACCACGTCCGTTCCATCCAGTGGTTTCCCACGACAGCGTGCGTCCGGTCAACGTAGGTGTAAGCCCGCTCATCCATAACCCGTCCCCGATCCGTTCAGGTCTCCGCAAGGGGCGTGGCCCTGTGCCCCCATGTTAAGTCTTACCCACCGGCGCGCCTCGGCGCCTTGCCCTCCGTTTGTCCGTACTCAACAGCGCCATTATACTCTGTTGTAGCCATGTAAAAACAAATCGATATAATGGATCCATATCAGAACGCCCTTCCCGGTTCCACGCGGAATGCAACCGTCCCTCCCGGTTGACGCGGAACGAGACCAGCAAACGCCTGTCACGACACCTGTTCACGTCCGAACGGCGGGTTGTGTCATCCCGGCATATGCGTTACAGTTGAGGCAAGCATGCGCGGTCACGGAAGCCTGCGTGAACCGGTTTCCATGGGCTGTTGAGCATGAATCAAACTAAGGATAAACCATGCGGGTAGCAGTAATAGGCGCTGGGCCGGCTGGCGCGACAGCGGCGTATGAGCTGGCGAAGAACGGAGTGGAAGTTGACCTGTACGAGGCATCCCCTCACGTGGGGGGCCTTGCGCGCTCCTTCAAGCTTTGGAACCAGACCGTGGACATGGGGCCACACCGCTTTTTCAGCAAGGATAAGCGGGTCAATCAGCTCTGGCTTGAGGTGGCGGACGGGGACTACGCCATGATCAACCGCCTCACCCGTATCTTGTATAAGGGCCGTTTCTTTCATTACCCCTTGAGGCCAGGCAACGCCCTTCGCAACCTTGGACCGGCCGAGGCGGCGCGGTGCCTCGCCAGTTACGCACGGGAAAGCTGGTGGCCCACGCCACAAGACGGCTCGTTCGAGACCTGGGTAACCCACCGCTTTGGCCGGCGGCTCTACGAGATCTTCTTCAAGACCTACAGCGAGAAACTATGGGGGATACCCTGCACGGAACTCGACGCCGACTTCGCCGCCCAACGGATCAAGAAGATCAATCTGGCCCAAGCCATCAAGACCGCCTTTCTGGGCGATCCCAGCCACAAACACAAGACCTTTGTGGATCAATTCGCCTATCCCCGAGGCGGCACGGGAATGATCTACGAACGCATGGTGGAGGTTGTGCGCCAACGCGGTGGCCGGGTCCTTCTGGAAACCCCGGTGCAAGGGTTGCGCATGAGCGGGGGCCGGGTCACCTCGTTAGAGCTTCGTGATGGAAGCGAGCATGTATACAACCATATCATCTCGTCCATGCCCCTCACCTTGCTGGTCCGCGGGTTGGAGGAGACGCCCGAGCACGTGTTGGACGCCGCCGGCTCACTCCGGTTCCGCAATACAATTCTTGTGTACCTGCGAGTCGAATCAGATAATCTCTTCCCGGACAACTGGCTCTACGTCCATTCGCCCGAACTCCAAACCGGCCGGGTCACCAATTTTCGGAATTGGATTCCAGAGTTGCATGGCGACGAACGGGACACCATCCTCGCCATGGAGTATTGGGCCAACGACGGCGATCCCTTGTGGCATGCCAGCGGCGAATCATTGATTGATCTGGCCCGCGAGGAGATCCGAAGCACGGGATTGACCCAAGGCGCCGCCATTCCCGAAGGGCATGTGGAGCGCATCAAACGCTGCTACCCCGTCTATCAAAGCGGCTACGAGGCGCATGTGGACGTCATCCGCCAATACCTCGCTAGGATCGAGAATCTTCAGGCGATAGGCCGCTATGGCGCGTTCAAGTACAACAATCAGGACCACAGCATTCTCATGGGCCTTCTGGCGGCCGACAACGTCCTGAAGGACGCCGGCCACGATCTCTGGGCCGTCAACACCGACTACGAGGACTATCAGGAAGAGGCCTTGATCACGGAGGCGGGGTTGGAA
>SKRY01000425.1 GCA_007118235.1 Candidatus Hydrogenedentota bacterium
AACGCCTCCACACTCGACTCCTCAGTGACCGCGCGCAGCCCGTTCAAGAAACCCAGCCATGCGTCCTCGCCCCGGGTAATGAAGACAAGACCGAATGCGGCTCCCTGTTCAGGGGGCGGCGTGCTGCAGTATATGCGTTCGCCCAGATCTGGATCTTCGATCGCGAGAATGCCATGCTCTTGCAAGGCCGAATACATCTCGTACGGGGCGAGCTTGTCACACAACTCAAGGCACTCCCTCCAGACCTCGGGCTCCGGAAAAAGGCGAGATTCGGATTCCATTTCCTCAGACATGTGTATGACCTCTTTCCAGTGGCAACCGCCACCCGTTTGCTGCCAACCTAGGCGGCGTACGTGAAGTTGTATTCCGCCTCCTCCAGGGAAGGCGCGGCCCGATCCTTATCCGAAACGATTTGGGGCTCCTCGGGCCACACGATGTTTACCTGGGAATCCGCATAATGCAGGGACCGCTCGGCGTCCGGCGTATGCACGCCCGAACACTTGTACAACACCAGCGTCTCATCGGCCAAGCTCAGGAAGCCATGGGCGAATCCCACGGGGACCCAAAGCGCCTCCTGGCCCTCCGCTTCGAGCGTCCGCCCGCACCATTGGCCAAAGGTGGGCGAGCCCCGCCTCAAGTCCACCGCAACGTCGAATATGGCGCCGCGCACCGGCATGACGAGCTTCCCCATCCCGTGGGGATCAAGCTGGTAATGAAGACCGCGCAACACGCCCCGGGCGCTCTTGCTCAAGTTATCCTGCACGAAGCGTTCGCGGAAGCCCGCTTCGGCGTACATGGGTTCGCTATACGTTTCCGAGAAGAAACCGCGGTCATCGCGGGCGAGTCCCGTTTTCACGATTTGAACGCCGGGCAATTCGGTGTCCCGGACCGTGACAGGCATGGGCATGGACGTACGCGCTCCTTACGGTTGTGGATTGTGGCGGAGCGTTTATCACCGGGCACAAGCGCCCTGGTTGCCGTCACCGCCGTTTCGAGGCCTATTTCTTCCCGCCCGCGGCTGGGATTTCCTTGCGCGTTCGGGCGCTGAGGATCATGGTGTCGTGAATGTGAAAGTCGGAAACGGACTCCACCGCGATTTCCCGTTCAAAACGGGCGCTCAAGTCCTCCAACAAATCCTTGTTTTCGTTGCGCAGCCGCCGGGCCACGTCGGGATGGACTTGCAGGATGATGCGTTTCTCCTTTGAATCGCAGAAGAGGCTTTGCAGCCGCCGCACCACGTCCAGCGTGATGGTGGTCACGGAGCGCACCATGCCGCCGCCCTCGCAGTAGGGGCAGGTCTGCGACAAGGTCTTGATAAGGTTATGCTTGACCCGCTTGCGCGTCATCTCGATCATGCCGAGTTCGTTGACCTCGGACACCGTGGTCTTGGCGCGATCGTGCTTCAAGGCGTCCTGCAACCGCTTGATGAGTTCGCGCTTGTTACGCTCATACTGCATGTCGATGAAATCGATCACGATGATGCCGCCGAGGTCGCGCAACCGCACTTGCCGGGCGATTTCGTCCGCCGCGTCCAGGTTCGTCTTGAACACGGTATCCTCGAGGTGTTTCTTACCGGTGTAGCGGCCGGTGTTCACATCGATGGCGATAAGCGCTTCCGTCTGGTCGATGCATATGTGCCCGCCGCTCTTCAGGAACACTTTTCGGTGGAGGGCCTTGGCGATTTCGTTCTCAATACCATATTTCTCGAAGATGGGCCGCCGCTGACCGTAGAGCTTGACCCGCTTCTTCAATCCCGGCGCGAACGTATCCAAGAAATTGAGCACGCGGCTGTACTCGGCCTCCGCGTCCACGGTGACCTTTTGCACGTCTTGCGTGAACGAATCCCGCACCACCCGGAGGACCGGCCCCAAATCCTCGTGGATGAGGCAAGGCGCCTTCATGCTTTCCATGCGCTTCTTGGCCTTGGACCACTCCTTCATGAGGTACTTCAGGTCGCTCTCGAAGTCCGCCTTGCTCTTGCCTTCAGCCGCGGTGCGCATGATCAAGCCCACGTTTTGGGGCCGGATGGATTTTAGGATGCCCTTAAGGCGGTCGCGCTCCTTATCGCTTTCTATCTTGCGCGACACGCCGAGGTGGCTGACCGTGGGCATCAGCACCAGGTAACGGCCCGGAAGCGTCACGAAGTTCGTCAGCCGCACGCCCTTGGTTCCCAAGGTATCCTTGGCGACCTGAACCATGATGTTCTGATTCTTGTTCAGCATGCTCTCGATGCTGGGCGCGCGCCGGCGGCCCCGTGGGCGGGCGGTGCCTTCGACGAAGTCGAAGTCGCCGGTGCCTTCGCTGCCGGCGATGTCCGACACGTAGAGGAAGCCGTTCCTCTCAAACCCGATATCGACGAACGCCGCCTGTATGCCGGGCACGATGGCGTCCACCCGGCCTTTGTAGATGTTGCCGACAACACTGCGGCTTTCCTGACGCTCCACATTGAGTTCGGTCAGGCGTTTGTCCTCCAAGAGGGCGATCCGCGTCTCCAGAGGGCTTGTGTTGATTACCAATTCTGTCATAGATACTCCAGGATCTGGCTGGGCCGGCGGCTCCTGTCCAACCGGACTCCAAGCCGTTCCACGGGGAGCAGGATGGCCTCGGAGCGCGGTATGGAAAACAGGGCGGAAACGGTTTCGTGGGGTTTAGGAACGCCCTGTGCGCGCACGGCGGTGTCAAAACGAAGTTGAGGTCCATCCGCTTCCAGCCGGGAAATGTAGGTTTTCAGGTCAAATTCTTGTGTCTTGTCTTGTTTTTCCCGCCAAAATGGCCAACGAGCGGCGGCTTCGAAGGCGGCTAAGCGGCTCGAATCCCAAGAGATGCTCCACACAGCGTATCGTATGGACCGGACCGCACGCTGAAGGGCGGGAGCGCCCGCCGGCAAACGCCCCATCCAGAGCAGCTCCATGCCCCGTGGCAAGTGCGCCCGGAGCCGGACAGCCGCCATACGGGTGGTTAACGGTCCTTCCAGTTCCAACTCCAGATAGTCCCCCCGGCTAACCTGCCCCACGGCTGGCGGGGCCCCGGCCTTTACTTGCCACGGTCCACGATTCCCCTTGGCCCGCAGCAGCGGCAAGCCTCCCGCTAACGCGGCGTCGCGCACGGCGTGCGCGAAATCCTGGGGCGTCTGCCACCGGGCGCCGCCAACGCGGCTCAGCTTAACTCTCCATGTGGCCATGCCGGGCCGCCCGACGGTTTCGGTTCGCGGAACGCCATGGGCTTGCTTGAGTCAGCGCACGCGTCATATGAGGCCAGCCGTTACGCGCCATCCGTCTCGGAGAACATCCCCCTCCTCACATCAACCGACAACATGGCGCCAACGCACATCATGGTCGTGACATAGAATGTGCCGCCATAACTGAGAAAAGGCAAGGGAATACCCGTGACCGGCATCAAACCGATCGTGATGGCGATATTCACGAACACATGAAACGCCAATATCGTCACGGCTCCCACCCCCACCAACGTACCTTGCAACTCCGGCGAACCGCGGGCAAGGACTATGCCCCGCCATAACAAAGCCCCGAACAAGGCCAACACCACCACCGCGCCTTGAAAGCCCATCTCCTCCGCCACCAAGGCGAATATGAAGTCCGTGTGATGTTCGGGCAGGAAGCTGAGGTGGGTCTGCGTGCCTTCGCGGAATCCCTTGCCCCACATCCCTCCGCTGCCCACGGTTATCATGGTCTGTACCGTCTGCCATCCCTTGCCCCGGGCATCGGCGGCGGGATTCCCAAAGGTGCGGACGCGTTCCTTCTGATAGTCCTCGAGTTGGGTCCAGGCCACGGGAATGGCGGCCAAGCCAGCAACAACCACCGCCACCAAATGCCAGCGCTTGCAACCCGCCATGTACAACATGACAAAAAGCACCGGCGCGAGCAGTCCAGCGGTGCCTAGATTGGGCTGCCGGAGAATCAGCACCATGGGGATGCCCGTGATCACGAACGCCAAGAGAAAAAACGGAAGGTACCGGATACGGTGCTGAATGGTGTGAAAGTACCAGGCCAGCATATAAACCAAGGCCAGCTTGGTGAACTCCGAGGGCTGAAACGTAAGCGGCCCAACGCCAAGCCAGCGCTGCCCGCCCTTCACGGTGATGCCGAAGAACTCAACGAGGAGGAGCAACACCAGGCATAGCACATAGAAGAAGGGCGCAAAGGAAATGAGAAACCGGTAGTCAAAACTTACAATCAGAGCCGCGAGTCCCGCCCCCGCCACAAAGAAGACCATTTGCTTAACATAATAGGGAATCTCGGAATAGGCGCTGCGGCTCGCGCTATATAGTGTAAGGAGTCCAATCACCACCAGCGCCAAGGCGAGCACAATCAAGACCCGATCGGCCCGGAAGAGATTGCGATAGTCGAAAACCCCGATATGGGCATCCATGATGTCGATGTCATGGGTGGCGGATATCATTCGTCCTCCGCCTCTCTCTTGGCCATGAGCAGGGATTCCGACGGGGCGCGATACGTGTAGAAGTAGTCAACGACTTCCCGCGCCAACGGGGCCGCCGCCCGGCTGCCCGCGTGGCCATGTTCCACGAGGACGCTAACGGCGATGGGGGGATCCTCGTCCGGCACGCCCGCCACGAACCAAGCGTGATGGCGCATGTGATAGGGGATATCCTCGACGTTGTCCCCGTATTGCTCGAGGTGATGCAGTCCAACGTTTTGCGAGGTGCCCGTCTTGCCCCCCACGGCCAAGCCCTCGACCTGCGCGCGGATACCCGTTCCGCTGGGATAGTCCGTCTTTTCCACGCACATGAACATCCCGTTCCAAACGGCTTCGACGGTCTCGGGCCGCAGAAACGGTTCGCTAACGCGGGCCGGACCCAACTCTTGGTTGATAAAAGGATAGACCCGCCGGCCCCCATTCATGAACGCCGCCGTCATGACGGCGGCCTGGAGGGGGGTGGTCCCGGCCGCGCCTTGGCCTATGGACAGGTTGACCGTGTCTCCGTCATACCAATTCCACTCCCACGGTTCGTTGGGATAATGCGGCTGCCGCGTTTCACGCTTCCACTCGCGGGACGGAATCAACCCCGTCTCTTCACGGGGCAGATCAATGCCCGTGCTCACGCCAAGACCGAACCGCGTCATCCACTCGTGGATGCGGTCCACGCCAAGCTCCAGGCCAATGTTATAAAAATACACGTCGCAGGAGTGCGCCAGGGCCTCATTCATTTCCACGTGCCCATGGCCGCTCCGCCTCCAGCAGCGCCACCGTCTGCCCCGGTTGCTGATTTGAAAATGGCCCGGACAGAAGTACCGCGTCTGGCGACTCACAAGTCCTTCTTCCAACGCCGCCGCCGCCATGGCGAGCTTGAAGATGGACCCCGGGGGATAGGCATCCTGATAGCCCCGGTTCTTCATGGGCTCGTCCGAGTCGGTAAGCGCCTCTCTTCGCGCCTCGTCCTCCCCGTGCTTGACAAAAACACCAGGGTCGTATGTGGGTTGGCTCGCCATGGCCAACACTTCGCCTGTCTCGGCGTTGAGCACCACAATCGCCCCCCGTTCGCCCTCAAGCAACCCCTCCGCGAACGCTTGGAGTTCAATGTCAAGGGTAAGATGCACGGACTCCCCGGATTCCGGTGGATATTGGGTCTCCTCACGAAGCCTCCGTCCAAAACTGTCCGTTTCGATGTACGGCCGCCCATAGGCGTCGGTGCGAACCTGGGGCACGCCGGACGCGTAGACGTTCATCAGGAGCTGGCCATCGGTTCCGTGCAGGCGGCTTTCGTAGTACTGCTCAACGCCTCCCCGGCCAATGCGGTCGCCCATCTTGTAGGTGGGACGCATCCGTTGGAGTTCCTCGGGACCGATCTCGCCGAGGTAACCCAGCAGTTGCCCCCCCGTCGAGCCGTACAGATACCGGCGCTGGGGCCGGACCACCGTGAACACGCCGGGCAGGGCGAAGGAATGCTCCTCAACCCGCGTCAGGGCAGTCCGGCTGATGTCGCGTTTGACCGGGATTTGCGTGTAGGGCTGGCGCCGGTGCTCATGCACCTGCTCAAGAAACGCTTGGGGATCGATGTCAACGAGTTCCGCCAGCCGCTCGGCCACGGCCTCGGGATCCTCGGACTCCGCCGATATGAACATGAGGTCGGTGGCGGCCCGGTTATCCGCCAAGACAATACTGGAATCCCGGCCAAAGATCATGCCGCGGGGGGCTTCGAGCACTTGCGGCCGCAACCGGTTGCGTTCGGCCTGCTGGGTATAGTGTTCGCCATCGACAATCTGAAGCTGCCACAAACGGCCCGCAAGAATGCACAGAGCCACAAAAAGCGCGATGCCCAGAAGCCGCACGCGCTTGTGAAACTCGGGATAGCGTTGCTTTTCGGGATGGTCAAGCATTAGGAGAACCCTCCTTGCGCGGGCTGAAACCGCCGCAGCGACCAGTCCAGAATAACAAACAACAGCGGCGTCAGCAGCGTTGTGTAGAAAGCGGCGGGCACCACGCGGGAAGCCAACATGTTCATCGCGTTAATCTGGGGCGTCTCGATGTATAGAATCACCGTGTGAAGAAATCCGCTCACGAGGGTAGCGCCGAAGACCAAGCCCCCCTTCACGGCGGGATGCTCGGTGATCAATCGGGTGGCGATGCGGCCCGTCAAGTATCCCGTGACCACCAGCGCCAGAATGTGGTGGCCCAAGGTGGCGTCACCAATGATATCGTACATGAATCCGCCCAGCAACCCCGTGAACATGGCGCGCTCCTCACCATCCACAATGGCGAAATACACCACCAACAGGACCACAAGGTCGGGCAGGACTCCACGCAAACGAAGGGATTCAAGCCACGTCGTCTGTAGCAGAGCCGCCAGCATCACCACGACCGCCCATGTCAGATTCTTGCCCATACGCGCCTTTTCCGCCCGGGGTTCGGTCCCGGGGCGTTTAGCCCGTCCGCCGCGGCTCCCGGAGAATATGAGGTGAGAGGGAGAGTCTTGGCCGCGTTCGCCACGTTCTTCCATCCCGTTGTTGTGAATTGAGCTTGATTATGGGGCGTATCGTTCTTGGATGCTGCGGTTGTCGGGCAGGGCGTACAGCGAATCCTCGCCTCCTCCCCGCCCCGCCGTCAACTCCTCCGTGGAGGGCGGCGCCGCCCGCAAAACGAACACCTCATCCAGGCTGTAGGGGTCAAGCACGGGCTCAATGAAGGCGGTCTTCAACAGCGATTCGCTGTCGAACTCGACCCGCGTCACCCGTCCGATAGGAAATCCGCTGGGGAAGATGCTGCCGCCGCTCGTCACGACGTCATCCCCAACGCGCACGTCATCCTTAATATCAATGTACTGCATGGTGCTCACGGGGCGCTGCGTGCTTCCGCCGCCATGCACGATGCCGCGAACGCGGTTGCGCGGAATCATCGCCCCGACGCGGCACTTGGAGTGATGCAGGGTGTAGACGTGACTAAAGAAGGGCTCCACTTTCGCCACCATGCCCACCACGCCGTCCCCCGTGAGCACGCACATGGCTTCTTGCACCCCGTGAACGGCTCCCCGGTCGATGGTGAGGGCGCCCTCGAACGAGCGCCCTATCACTTCCGCCGGCTCGACGGTGAAGCGGGGCTCGGTCCTGGCAAACTCCAGCATTCCCCTGAGCCGCTCGTTCTCGGCGCGCAATTCGTCCAGGGCGGTCAACGAGCGAGTGAGATCCGTCACCTCATGCCGCAGGGCTTCGGCCTCTTGCCTGGCCGCTCCATGGTCCAGAAAAAAAGCCGTGGTCCCATGCAAGGCGTTTTGCGCACCCGTGAGCCCCTTCCAGAAGGGGTACGCCACCACGGAGCCCGCCGTGCGAAGCGCGTCCGCAATGACGACCGCCCGGGCTCCCGACGCCAGGGAGGCGAGACAAAACACCACGATAACCGCCAAGATCGCTATTGAACGCTGCTCCTTCAACCGGCGGGGCAACGAAAGACTCACTAACACAAGCTTAGGCCTCGTCTTCGCGGAAATGCTTCAGCCCTTCAAGGTACTTCCCTGTCCCCAAGACTACCGCAGTGAGGGGGTCTTCAGCAACCGTGACGTGGAGCCCAGTCTCCTTGGAGAGGAGCTGTTCCAATCCCCGCAACATCGCTCCGCCGCCCGCCAGCACGAGCCCGCGGTCCACGATATCCGCGGACAACTCGGGCGGAGTGCGTTCGAGCGTGACGCGCACCGCGTCAACAATGGCGCTGACCGGTTCGCGCAGGGCCTCGCGGATCTCCTCGGAGGTTATCGTAAGGATCTTCGGCAAGCCCATGACCTGATCCCGGCCCTTGACCTGCATCTCCAGCTCATCCTTGAGCGGAAACGCCGAGCCGATGGTCACCTTGATCTCCTCGGCCGTGCGTTCGCCGACCATCATGTTATACGTGCGCTTGAGGTGCTGGATGATGGCCTGGTCCATCTCGTCGCCGGCGACCCGCACCGACTTCACGAACACGATGCCGCCCAACGAGATGACGGCCACTTCCGTGGTGCCGCCGCCGATATCCACGATCATGCAGCCCTGGGGCTCTTGAACGCTCAATCCCGCGCCTATGGCGGCGGCCATGGGCTCCTCAATGGTAAACACGCGCTTGGCGCCGGCCTGCAAGGCGCTTTCGGTGACAGCCCGTTTCTCCACCGCCGTGATGCCCGAGGGCACACAAATGGCCACCCGCGGCCACACCAGGTGCCGCCGGTTATGCACCTTCTCGATGAAGTACTTCAACATCGCCTCGGTTACTTCAAAGTCGGCGATAACCCCGTCGCGCATGGGCCGGATGGCGATGATGTTGCCCGGCGTCCGGCCAATCATGTCCTTGGCTTCGTTGCCTACTGCCCGGACCCGGTTGGTGTCCTTGTTGATGGCGACCACCGACGGTTCACTGAGCACTATGCCTTGGCCCTTGACATACACAAGGGTGTTTGCCGTTCCCAGGTCAATTCCCATGTCATGGGAGAACAAGCCGGGGAGAAATCGTACGAAACCACGCACCGTAAAATTCCCTGTAGGTAGCCGTGTGAAAAAACGGGACTGAAGCTGCGATTATTGGGCGCCTGAACGTGCCGGGACCGGCCTGTCCGCTGACGGCGGCAATGAGCCGCGCCGCCTTTACCCCAAAACGGCGCCGGGAAAGCCCCAAGCATACCGAATCGCCGCCAATGGTTCAATGAAGCGTTCTTACCGCTCCCCCGGCTCTCTCTGATAACGCATCCGTCCGCCCGCCGCCCTATCCGCTTTGCCGGTATTCGCTCGCCTCGGGAAACGCCGCCCGATCCCGGTCACGGGATAAGGTCTTGGGCCTGGGTTTCAAGGCTGTCTCGACTTGCGGAAACTGAACGAAACGATCCCGGTCTTGGTCGTACCGGCCTATAAGGTGCAGATAGAGCACGAGCCGCGCCGTCCGCCATTGACGCGTCGACGCGCAGTATATCACCAGGCCGCGCTCGGCGGCGTGTTGATAGGGGTCCTGAAGCGCCCGGGGGCGCCGCGCGCTGTGCTCGGACCACTTCAGCAGGTCCATGTCCTCCTCATCCGATGAAGAGGCGGGCTGCTGGCCTCGAAATCCCTTCTCTAGCCGCTGATACACCTCCACGAGCGCATCGAACCAATGGGGAATGGCGCGGTAGCCCTCGTCCAGCACGTCGACTTCCACCTGAAGCTGATCGACCGTCGCGGGCGTGGCCTTGTTCAGCAAACTGCGCCGCTGGTGGTCCTCCTCGGGAATCATGCGCACCCGCGCCTTCTCGTCCGCCGGCCCGTAGTTGAAGCTTTCCAGGATGGTGTTGGCCTTGAACTTGCCCCGGCCCAACAGCGCGAATTCACCCAGACACGGCCCCACGAGATCGTCTCGGCCATGAAGAACGTCGAGCTGCGGCAAAGGGGCCAGGATAGCCGCTTGCCAGTCGAAATAGATGTCGTGGCACAGGCCCGCGAAGCCTTTTCCGGAATCCTTGTGCTCACCTTCCATGGCTTGCCCCACCAACTCGCAGAACTCCTGCCGCAACCGCCAGCCCGGCCGCTTCAGCACTTCGCGTTCGAGCAAGTACCGCACCACCACGAGCCGATCGAAGAACGCGGCCGCCGTCTCTTCGTTCACGCCCGCTTCTCGCGCGAACGCGTCTCCCCAGCGGTGGCGCCATTCGCGCAACTGCCGGGCCGTATAGCTGCGGGGCTGACGCCGCAATTCGTCGAGCGAGCCTTGGGCCACGGCGCCGTGGTCCAGGCTTTGCGCGAACTCGCCCTTGAACTCATCGGCGGCATTGGCCCACAACAGCAGTTCTTCCGTGTGCATGTCATAGAGATACGAACGGCACAGGTCGGTTATAAAAACATAATCCGCGTTGTACTCATACCCCTCGTCGGCAAGGATGCGGGTGGCGCAACAAAAGTCCAGATTCAAGTCGACCAGCGTACCCGGCGGCTCCAGAATGCCCGGCGCCACGAAATGAGCCAGGACAGTGCGGCCCCCGTCCGCCAACGTAAACGACACGGCGGGGGAGGAGTCCTCTTCCTCGTCTTCCTTCACAAGCGGTTCGGGCTTTCCCCATCCCAACAAGGCCAGGAACTGATGAGCGAAATGAATCTGCTCGCCGCGGCCGGGCTCGGGCCCGTGATCCCACCACGACGCGCAAAGTTTCTCGAGTTGCTGTATAGTCTCCATGATTACGCCACCCCTTTTCGTTTCGCCACATTATATCCTGCTTCCTCGATGCGGCGCCACAAAATGTCGTCTCTCCGTCCAAGCAAGTCCTCGCCACCCACGAGGTAGGGCTCAAACCGCCGAGGTGATTCACTTAGCAAACGCACAAAGCCCGCACACTCCACGGCCTCGACCGTGAAACCCTCTTCGGTGGCCCCCTCGGTCCGCTGGTTGTCCTCGCACACGAGCAGGACCCGTTCGCCCTCCGGGGCTAGGAACGCCAACCGCACGGCTCCATCCATCGCCAAGCGCGCGCGCAACCGGTCGGCGGGCTCGGCTGTCTTGAGCGCCATGCTCCGGAGTTCCTCGAACACCACGAACTCCTGGTCCACATGATAGTAGATCCGGTTGCCCTCGTGCCGGCGGTACAACAGGGCCATCGAAACCAGCCGATCCAGCTCGCGTTGCACCGCCCGGATGCTCAGCCCCGTCGCGGCCTCAACTTGGCGCTGATAATAAGCGCGGCAGGGGTCGAGAAGCAACACCCGCACCACCGCCGCCCTCGCCTTCGAGGCAAACAAAGCGGCAAGAATATCATCGATGGCTCTCGTGCCGGCATGCGCGAACATGATGGCCTTTATGTAATCACAATAAACAGTAAATGTCAAGAGTAAATTTGATCAGGGCCAATCGACTGCATTCTGTAGTCAAAACACCGTCATTTGGAGGCGGCTTAACGGGCTTCGGCCACATAGGGCGGTTGGCGGCCTGCTTTCCATGAAGAAACTGGCGATTGTGGTAGAATATAAGAGGACAGGAGGATACCATCATGCGTAGCGCTATCGTGGTCATTATGATTCTGGGATTGACCGGCTGTGGACTAGAAGTCTTGACCACCACGGCTATCACGGGTGAACTGCAGAAACGCGACGCCGAGCGGGCGTTGGACACGCTCGAACAAACGGAGCGGCGCGTGGGACGCTGGGAAGTACAGGAAGCCGTACGAGCATACCGGGCTGAACATGAGCGAAATCCCGCCTCGTTGGAGGAACTGGTTCCCGAGTATTTGGCGGAAGTCCCCAAGAACGCCCAGGGCGAACCCATGACCTACAACCCGGCCACGGGCGAAGTATTCGAGCGGGAGGGGGATGGACAAAGAATGGAGCGGCTTCGCCAGGCCATCCAAAACTATGCGCGGGAACGGCGGCATTATCCGCCCAACTTGCGCGCCTTGACCCCGGAGTATCTCTCGGAGATCCCCCGCACGGAGACGGGCGAGCCATTCGCCTACAATCCCCAAACCGGTGCGGTCATCCACCCCCGTCAAGTACGCCAGCAACAAGGCAGTCAACGTCCGGGCGGCATGCAGCAGCAGCCCATTTACCACCAACCCGGCGCGGGCGGGAACGTCGGCGTGTACGGGCGGCAAAGTATCCGGGGCATTGAGCAGGATCATAATCAGCGGCAACAACAAGCCCTGGACGAATTGGGCTTCTAGGTCCATGGTTGTCCAGGACGCAGTCCCTCCTTTCGTTCCGTTCCAGAGCAGCCGGGGCCGGTTCCTCCCGCCGGTCCTGGCGCTTATGAACGGTATCACGGCGTTCCCGCATCCATAACAACGCTCAGCGCACCACATCTTGACGCCCCGTATGCGCGCAGACACAATAACTTGTCTTCGTCATGAGAGGGAAGGCGCTGCGCCGGACCAATGGACGGCCTCGAAGCCGGCGGCGCGATCGGGTGTGATTCATTGGGGGAGGGTATGAAATATCCTTGGGGGAAAATCGGGGGCCAGCAACCGGAACGCGGCGGCCCCCTTGCGAGGGACCGCGTTTCCAGGCGTGGCAAACGGGGCGCGGGTGACGAAACGTAGCTTTGTTATTCCAGGTCCTCTTCTTGCGCGGGGGGGACAACCATATCGACCAGCGTCTCGGCGTCGACACGGTGGTGGCCGGGATCGTCGGAGGGTTGGAACAGGTTGGCGTAGGCCAGCCAGCCCAACACCAGCGCGCCGCACAGGGCGGTCCAAGCCAAGCCTTCCACGACCCAGCGCGAGGCGGATTCGCCAGACCGCGGTTCCCGCGCGGGCAGCACACGGGAGGGTTGATCCGGCTCCAAGAACTGCCGGTAGGCCTCTACATAGGGGCCCGGATCCAGTTCGAGCAACGCGCAGTAGGATTGCAAGAAACCACGCACGTAGCAGGGCGCGGGCAGAGGCTTAGTGTCCCCCTCTTCAAGCGCTCGCACCATATTGGAAGGAATATGCAGCTTCAGGTACACCGCGTCCCGGGAATACCCGAGGGCTTCCCGCCGCTCCTTCAGTTCGCCGCCTAGTTCCGCTAGATTGTCCATCACGACCTCGTGCTGTTTAGAAAGAGGGGTTGCTCGGGTCATCACCATCAAAGGGATCGACCAAGATTTCGCGCGCCTTGCTGCCGCTGTGGGGCCCCACGATGCCCCGCATTTCCATCATGTCGATGAGCCGGGCCGCGCGAGTATACCCCACGCGCAACCGCCGCTGCACCATGGAAATGGAGGCTTGCCCCGTGTCCGTCACCACGCGGACGGCATCGTCGAACAGCTCGTCGTTCTCCTCTTCCAGTTCCTCCGCGCCGGTGTTGGTCTTGCCAAATTTTTCGATCTCGTCCCGGTACTGGGGTGGCGCCTGGGTCTTCAAATAACGGATGAGCCTATCCATTTCATCGTCACTTACAAACGCCGACTGAATCCGCGTGGGTTTGCTCTGGCCCGCGGGGAGGTAGAGCATGTCGCCGCGGCCGATGAGCCGCTCGGCGCCGATCGCGTCCAGGATGCAGCGGCTGTCCACGCGGGACGATACCTGAAACGACACGCGCGCGGGGAAATTGGCCTTGATCACGCCCGTCAACACGTCCACGCTGGGCCGCTGCGTGGCGATGACGAGGTGAATCCCCACGGCCCGCGCCAATTGGGCGAGACGGGCAATGGCGTCTTCCACCTCGGCGCGGGCCAGCATCATGAGATCGGCCAGCTCGTCGATGATGCAGACGATGTAGGGGAGCTTGCGGATCACGTTCATGGACTCCCCGGGTTCCTGGCCTTCTTCCCCCGGTATCTCGATCTCCCCGTTTTCGACGCTCTCATTATACACATCAATGTTCCGCACCTGAAGATGGGCGAACAGCCGGTAACGCTCCTCCATCTCCATGATAAGCCAGTTCAAGGACGTCGACGCCTTCTTGGGGTCGATGACCACCGGCGTGATAAGGTGCGGGATGTCATTGAAGATGGACAATTCAACCATCTTTGGGTCGATGAGCATGAGCTGCAACTCTTCCGGCGTCCTGGTGAAGAGCAAGCTGGCGAGCAAACTCTTCACGCACACGGTCTTACCCGCGCCGGTCGCGCCGGCCACGAGCAAGTGGGGCATTGACGCCAAGTCGGCTATCACCGTCTCGCCCGCGATGTCCTTGCCCAGCGCGAGGGGCAACGCGCCCTTGTGCCGTTGGAACACCTTGGATTCCAGGAGTTCGCGCACCACCACCGCCTCGGGCTCATGGTTGGGCACTTCAATGCCCACGCGGCCCTTGCCGGGGATGGGAGCCTCCACGCGGACCCGGTGCGCCTTGAGCGCCAGGGCCAGGTCGTCGGCCAGGGAGAGGAAGCGGCTTACCTTGATTCCGGGAGCGGGCTCAAGCTCATACCGCGTAATGGTGGGCCCCCGGGTCACATCGGTCACCTGGGCTTGAATATTGAAGGTCTTCAGCGTCTCTTCGAGGTGCAAGCTGGTCTGACGCAACATCGAACTCATGTCGCGCTGATTGTTCTTACAGGGCTGTTCCAAGAGGTTGAGCGATGGCTTGGTATACCGCTTTGGGTATACGTAATCCGCCGGGAGTTCGTCTTGCTCCGGGGTCTTGCGCCGGGGCATGGGGGCGGATTGCCCCTTGCCTTGCGAGGCAACGGCGGGGGCCGCTCCGTTGGGAGGCTCGTTCCCATTCACCGGCCGGGCCGTCTTTCCCGCCTGCATCAACGCGGCCTTCTCGGCCGCGGTACGCCGTTCATCGCTAAGTTTGGCTGGCGCGGAACCCTCCACGCCGGCCTCGGCGTCGAATTCTTCCTCCCCGCTGGTGTCCATAATATTAAATGGCGATGCCGCAGACGCGGCCGCGGGCTCCGCTTCGGATGCCGGTATGGCCCCGAATGGCCATGCCTCGGGTTCGGTGGCGGTGGACGAGGCCTCCGGCTCCACGGACGGCCGTATACGGATGCTGTTCAGATCGCGCTGCTTGCTGACCGCGGCCGGAACGGATTCGGATTGCCGGTTGTGGTCCTTCGCCGTTTCGGCTTTTCTGGCGGCTCGCTCGGACGCCTTCGAGAGCGACCGCTCGCTTCGCGCCATTTGCATGCGATGCAGCGCCTCCCAGAGTTCGACGATGCCTTTCAAGGTAAGCACCGCGAGCCCGTGAAGCATGGCGAACCAGCGCACAAACAGGAAATCGGTGGCGAGAAGGACGCCCACGATGGTCAAGGTGATCACAATGACGTTGGCGCCGACGACGCCGAACAAGGGAAGGATGATGCTGCCCACGAAAGCGCCCGCGGCCCCGCCCACCAGCTCTTGGCCGGGGTCTGGCGCCGAGTTTACATGGAGAGCGCCCGCGGTGGCCACCATCAGGATGACAAAGCCCACGATACGGGTGGGCAGGCGGTCCAACGGGGAATGGCTAAACAAGATAACGCCCCACACCGCCAGAATACAGTAGGTGACGTGGGCGGCGTACCCAAAAAGGAGGGTCAGGACGCCGGCAACCACGGCGCCTGGCATGCCCAAGGCGTTGGGCGTGTTTTCCAAGCCATCAATGTGGCGGCTAACGGCCCCCTGGTCCCCATCCGTGACAAGGGCCAGAAACAGGAGTATCGTTAACGCCAAGACAAGGACGCCAAGTATCTCCGAGCGCCGGCCGGCCGGTATCCTGGCTTTCTTGGCCATGGTGCGATCTCCGCCCGCAGGTCGTTTCCCTAGAAAAGAACTGAACCGTAGTCTAACAGAGACGCACTACGGAAGCAACCAAATATTGTGGTTCTTTCAACCGCTGTACCCCAATACATGGTTTTCCACGCCCACTTCCGTCAACCGTGGCCCCTTCGCGTTCCACCCGCGAGCCGCGCCAACCCCAAACGACAAGCCTACCGCACTTCGCCGCCGGATTCAAGCGCGCACCCACTCCCAAACCGGTCGTTGCCGCACAACGATTCGCGGCGATAACCGGTTTACAGCTACAGGCTAAGTCAGACGCAACCGGGACCACCACCGTCCTTGGCGCGGACCCGAGTCCCTGGGCGCGATTATGCGCCAGCAGGAAATGAGTTACCGGCCCGGATTGTTGAATTGTTTCGCCTCACTGAAGTAGTATGTGCGCCCTACCGCCAGGCGCTTCATTCGGAGCGCCATTACCCATGTTCGAAAGGAACCCCTCATCGTATGACAAAGCATTTTGACCCCTTGCACCGCGAGATCCCGCTCGAAGCAGCGGAGGTGCTTAATGCATGCCCAGGCTACACCGTGGCGCGCCATGTGGACGATCTGGTGGCGCTAGCCACACGCGATGCCGGGCCGGATGGCTGGCACGAGGTAGCATACGACGTCCCAGGGCGCGGCCCCGTCCTCGAGGCGCGCGCCTGCCGGGTAAAGAATGGCGTGGCGGCAAACTATGCCGAGCCCTATATGCGGCGGCGCGACCCCGATTGCATGTTTATCGCCGATGATCGGCCCACGGACAAGCCCCACTTTTCAGACCGGTTCGAGCAGCCGTTCGAGGCCGTGCGGGAGGCGACATTCGAGTGGCTCAAGACCCAAGAGCTGGCCCTGTTTTATTTTGTCGCCGGTACGCGCGGGGTGGGCGTGGACGCGATGGCGGTGTGTCCGGCCAACGCCGGTTTCTTCGCGCTTGGATTGGCGCAGCTCCAAGGCATTCTCGACCCACAGGACCTGCCCGATGATTTCGCGCCGAAGTCCATCATCTACGTAGCCCCGCCCCTGCGGCACACGCATTTCGATGGCAAACA
>SKRY01000208.1 GCA_007118235.1 Candidatus Hydrogenedentota bacterium
ATGTGCTCTTCAGCCGGCCGGACTATTTCGTGATCATCGACGATTTGGAAGCCCCCGAACCGGCGACCTACCAATGGCTGCTCCACGCCCGGGAAGAAATGGAGATGGACCCGGACGCCCGAGAGGTGTTGTCGGTGAAGAACGAGGCGCGCTTGCGGGTGCGGTTTCTCACGCCGGAGGCCTTGTCGTTCAGCCAGACAGACGAGTTCGACACGCCCCCCGTGGACCCCGCGCCCACGCAGCACCACTTCACGGCCTCCACGGAGGAGCCGCGGGCGTCGCAACGTTTCGTCACCGTGCTCATGCCGCATCGGGAAGGCGGGCAAGACGCGTTGCCCGAGGCTCGTATGCTGGAGGCGGAAGGCGGATTGGCGCTGGAGGTGGGCGATGAGGTCATCCTATGGCGCGAGTCGGACGCGGACGAGGTCCGCTGGGACGATGCGGCGTCCACGGCGCGGATCACGGTGTACCGCCACGAGGATGGCGAACTCCAAGAGGTTTTCCATTCGGCGGGCGACAGCGTAAATCCAGCGGAGATGCCGATGTAACGGCCCATGCGGCATAATGGCGCGGTGCCGTCTTTGGACGTCCCAATCGTCAGGTGAGGTCGTGTTCCCGGTGTTTACATCCCCCGGCCGTTCGGGCCTTCCCCCTTCAAAAGGGGGAATTGGTCCGATTGCCGGGGGATGAATTGCGTTTCGGCTGGCAATCAGGGATACTGGGGGTTGGCCAATACTTAAGGAGAATCGCCATGTGTTTCGTCCGGACACTCATTCGCATTACGGCGCTGGCGTGCGCCGTGTTTCTGATGCTTCCCGCCGGAGACAGCGCCGCCTGCACGACCATCATGGTGGGCAAGGACGCCTCGGACTGCGGCTCCGTGCTCATGAGCAGCTCGTGCGACGGCAATCAGATGGGGTATGTCCATATCATGCGTGAGCAGACCTATCCCGATCCGGAGCGAATCCCAATGCAACGCAACGGCGGCGAGACCGGCGCCTATCTGCCGCGCACCGAGGCGACCTGCCGGGCGTTCATTCTGGGCGCCGGCCGGAGCACGGAAGCGCTGGGCGGGATGAACGAACACGGCGTAAGCATCGGCATCGAGTTCATCCCCATGCGCCCGGAGCTGGACTCGACGCAAGGTATCGTGGGACCCTATAGCAACCATTGGACGACCTCACTCATCGCCAACGGGCTCATGCGGGCGGAATCGGCGCGGGAAGCCATCGCGGTCATCGGCGCCATGGTGGAGGAGTACGGGTTCCTCTACACGTGGGGGGGTAACGCGGGCGTGGCCTTGCCCATCGCGGATCCCGAGGAAGCGTGGCTGATGGAGATCTTCGGTCCGGAGGAAGGTTGGACGGCGGAGAGCGATTCCCTTGGCGGCGTGTGGTGCGCGCAACGCGTGCCCGACGATGGCGTGGGCCTAAGCGCCAACCGCAGCCGCATCGGCGAGGTGGACCTGGACAACGAGGACGAGTTCATGGCCTCGCCAAACATCCACTCCCTGGCCGAGCGCCTCGATTTTTGGGAGGAGGGCGAACCCTTCCTTTGGAACGAGGTGTACGGCGATCCGGGCGGCCGCGGCAACTCCATGCGCGAATGGCGCGTGTTCAGCTTGGCGGCGCCCTCGCTGGATTTGAAGGACCCCGTGGATCCGGTGCCGGAGGCGTACCCGTTCTCGGTCACGCCCGATGAACCCATCACCATGGAACAGCTTTTCGCCATGATGCGGGATGGGTATGAGGGCACGGAATACGATGTGACCGAAGCCGAGGGATTTCAAGCCGACGGCGAGAAGAGTCCCCTCGCCCGCCCCTGGGGACCCCCGGAACTCTTTGAGCTGGTGGACGTTGAACCGGAACGCGCCATCGCGACGCCCACGACCAACTACTTGTTCACCGCTCAGCTTCGGAGCTGGTTGCCCGATCCCATTGGGAACGTACTATGGTTGGCCCCTGGCCCGGCGTACAGCAGCGGATTCGCGCCGATTTACGCTGGCGCAAACGCCTTGCCCGCGTCATGGGACGGCCCGGCGGATTTCGACGCGATCAACCGCGGCCAGGTCCACTGGAACTACCGCCTGGTCTCCAACCTCGTGACGAACCTGAACTATCAGGAAGCCATCGGCGACGTTCGGGAAGTCATCGAATCCGCCGAGGAGGCGTTCCTCGCGAGGCAGGCCGACGTTGACGAAGAGGCCCTGCGACGGCTTGAGGACGAGGGGCGGGAAAGCGCGGAGGCGTGGCTCACGGAATACACGAGACAATGCCTGGAAAACACCGCGCACGGCTATGACGAGCTGGTGGATTACCTGATGTTTCAGTACTTGTATGACCGGCCGGACATCGCCCCGATGGCGCCGCCCCGGATCGAGGCGCCGGACAGTATTTTGCCGTGATATCCTCGTCGTCTACAATGAGTGTGATACCTAGCACTGCGGATCCCGTAACGTTGGAGGCGTTCTTCATTTATGAGCGGTCCCTTTAACGGCGCTCCCTTGCGCAGACGGCCCACGATCAATATCACGTCCCTCATCGACGTGATGTTCCTCCTGTTGATCTTTTTCATGGTCTCCGCCACGTTCCGCGATGAACGGGGGCTGGAGGTGACCCTGCCCGAGGGCGGGCAAGCCGAAAGCAACGGAGGGCAACCCCACGAGATCGTTGTCCAGGAAGACGGCGCCCTGTTCCTGGACGGTGAGCCCGTGGACGACGCCGAACTGCGAAGCCGCTTACAGGGGTTGGGCGAGGAAGGCGCGGACGTGAGCGTGGTGTTGCGCGCCGATGAAAACGCGGGGTGGGGCCGCATCGTGAGCGTGATGGATACCGTCCGCGCCGTGGGCGGCGCCCGGCTCACCGCGGCCACCCGCATGCCTTCCGGCGAGGCCGAACCGTAACGATTTCCTCCCCCTACTGTACCCGCCGTTCCGTCCTTGGAGCAGGGGTGTCCGAATATCCCTGACCTTGCATTCCGCAACCAATGGAAAGGTTCCGCCCATGACCTTGTCTGTCCGCTTGGTTGGCGTCGCTGCCGCGTTATTGGCCGGCTTGGCGCTGCTGTTGGCGGGGTGTCCCCAACCACCGGACGAAGAGGCCGAACTCTGGCTGCGCTTCCTTCATATCACCGACGCGCACATCACGGATGAGGAGAGTCCCGCGCGCACGGCGCGGCTGGACGCGCTTATTCCGCTCTCGTGGCGGCCGCACGAAGCCTACGGGGCGCAAATCCTTGATGCGACCCTTTCGGTGGTGAACGCCCGCCATGCGGAGCGCCCGCTGGATTTCCTCGTGCATACCGGAGACGCCATTGAGCTCGGGCAATACAATGAGTTGCGGTGGTTTCTTGACGTTTTCGACGGTCAGTGGGTCGTTCCTGATTCGGGCGAACCCGATGGCGAGGAGCGGCCAGTCCCGCCGGAACTGAACCCCAAGCTTGGCTTTCAGGCCCAGGGACTCGACCGCGACATCCCTTGGTATGCCCTCCACGGCAATCACGACGGGTTGAGCGTGGGAGAGTTCCGTATCGAGATGGACGACCCGGATCCCGTGCGGTGGATTGCGCCCGCGCCCCGGTTCGTGGCGCGCCTGATCGGGCTGCATGACTTCGCGGACCGCCCCAATGCGCTTTGGCCCGCCGACGACCGCAGCCCCGCCGTGATTCTGGGCAGCGAAGAACCGCCCATGCATCCCGACACCCTGCAATTGCTGATCACGGAACTCGAGGCCGGTCCCATCGTCCCGGACGAGGACCGGCGATTCCTCGGCCGTCACGGATTTGTCGAGGAGCATTTTCACACCAAGGGCGAACCCCACGGCCACGGGTTCACCGAAGCCAACCGCGAGCAAGGCCATGCCTACTACAGCGCGCATCCACGAGAAGATGTCCCGCTGCGGCTCATCGTGCTTGACACCACCTCCCCCGCGCCAATACCGGGTTTTCCCTTTTTCTATGGGGTCCTGCCATGGGAGCAGTTCGAGGACTTTCTGAAACCCGAGGTGGAGGCGGCGCGAGCGGCGGGCGAGCACGTCCTTATCATGTCGCATCACCCCAGCAGTGAGTTCGCCGTACCGCACCCCGGCGCCACGGTGGGAACACGGGAGTTCCGGCGCTACCTTGCGTCGCAACCACATGTGCTGGCGCATTTCTGCGGCCATCGCCACCGCCACCGCGTGACCACCATCCGGGGACGCTACCCCTACCCAGAGATTCAGACCGCCTCGCTTATCGACTATCCGCAGGAAGGGCGCCTCATCGAGATCCGCCGCTGCCCCGAGAGCGGCCGATTCCGTATTGACGGCGCCATGGTCAGCCACATGGAAGACCCCACACCCCTTTCCGCCGAGGGGTTCCGCCGAGCGAAGATCGACGCGGAACAGAAATGGTTCAAGGCGGGCGAGCAACCCAGCGAGCAAGACGCTTTGCCCGATACGGCCGCCCTCTTGGAGCAGCTTGGCTTGCCGGAAGGATGGGCGAACTCGTTGCCGGGAAACCCGTTTGCCCTGTATTCGGGACCATACCCGCCCGATGTCATCAAGGGCGCAATAGAAGACCGGGAGTTTAGCATCGAATTGCGGCGGTAAGGATTGCTATTGCCGCGAGTCATGGGCACAAAGACATTGGAGGGGTGCGGCAATCGTGCGGGAAGCGGGGTTCGTGAGCGGATTCGCCTGGTTGTGTGTTTTTCTACTTGGCGGAACAGCAATTCAATACGTCACGGGATGGCCGATTCCCGGGTCAGTGTGGGGCATGGCGGCCTTGACTGGCGCGCTGGGGATGGGGTGGATCCGGTTGGAGCAGGTCGAAGCGGCGGCGGACGGGCTGTTGCGGTACCTCGGGTTGCTGTTTGTTCCGCCGGGCGTGGGCGTCATGGAGCACTTCGGACTCATCGCCTCCGAGTGGCCCGCCATTGTGGCGGCATGGGTGGGCAGCACCTTTCTCGTGTTCGGCGTGACGGGCATCCTCGCGCAACGATTAGGGCAGGCCGGGCAATGAGAAGCCTTCTGGAAGAGCCCATCTTCGGCATTGTGCTGACGCTGGCGGCGTGGC
>SKRY01000053.1 GCA_007118235.1 Candidatus Hydrogenedentota bacterium
TAGAGGCCTTGTATGAACAAGGCCTCTGACGCATCGGTTTACTTCCAGCTTTTGCTCGCGATGTTCTTCTTCGGGCTGAGCTTCGTGTTTACGTCGTTCTCGTTGCGGTTCCTGCCGCCGGTCACGATCATCGTGGTCCGGCTGATTATCTCGACCATGATGTTGCTTGCGTTTTCCCGCCTGAGCATGGTCACGCGCATCGTCGGGGAGTTGCAGCGTCCCGCCCGGGGCAACGTACGGTTGTTCCTGCTCCTCGCCCTGTTCCAGCCGTTTCTCTATTTCCTCGCGGAGAACACCGGCATGCTGTACGCGTCGCCCGCGATCGCCTCGATCGTTGTCGGAACGATTCCGGTGGCGACGCCGCTCTTTGCGTGGCTGATCATTCGGGAACATGTCGAGGCCGCCACCGTGTTCGGAGCGGTACTGAGTTTCACCGGCGTCCTTTTTCTCGTGCTTGCCGATGCCGAGGAGACCGGGGCGGATCCGTTGGGCGTGGCGCTCCTTTCGGGGGCGGTGATTGCGGCGGTTGGCTATTCGATCGTGTTGCGCATGCTTCCCGAGCACTACAGCGCGCTGACCATCGTCACTTGGCAGAACCTGTTCGGTTTGCTGTTCTTCCTGCCGGTGTTTTTCGGCGTCGATTTCGCCCGTCTCGCGCCGAGGCTTTCGGAGATCGAGGGAAGCGTTTCCGGCGGCGCGCCGTCCGCGCTGGTCCTCGCGGGCGCGCTGTTGTTTCTCGGCGTCTTCCCTTCGAGTCTCAGTTTCGTGTTCTTGAGCCGGGGCATTCGCACGCTCGGCGCCACGCGGGCGAACGTGATGACGAATCTCGTGCCCGTGATCGCCGCGCTCTTCAGCGCCCTCGTTCTGGGCGAACGGATAACGCTCGCCACGGTTGCGGGCATGGCGATCGTGATTTCGGGCGTTTTGTTGAGTCAGCTCACGCGCCTGCGCCGAAGCAGGAGACAAGCCGCCATTCGTGGATAACGTCACCGCATTCGTGTAACAATCGGGTTGAAGGGAGGCGACCCCTTCCGCAGTCGATTCCCAACAACGAGGAGATAGCGAGATGAACACACGACAGACGACATTCTTGGCGGCGCGAACCCTGGCGGGGCTGTGCGTAACGGTGCTGCTGGCGTATTCGGCCGTGGCGGAGGAGGGCATCCCGGCCGAGGTGGGCGAGCCCTTGCCCGCGTGGGAGGAGGGCTGGCTTGAGGTCCATCACATCAACACGGGCCGGGGCGACGCCGCATTCTTCATCCTTCCGGACGGGACCACGATGCTCTTCGACGCGGGGGATCTCGCCGACGGCGCGCGGCCCGAGGGGTACATCCCGCCGCGCCGTCCCGATGGGTCACGGCCCGCGGGCGAGTGGATAGGCCGGTACATTCGCGCGCGGCATCCCGGCGGGGAGGACGCCGCGCTTGACTACGCGATCATGAGTCATTTCCACGGCGATCATACCGACGGGTTCGCCGATGTGGCGGAACTCCTATTCGTTGAGACCCTGCTGGATCGCGAGGGGTCGGTGGAGCGCGCCAGCGATGAGTACGGGACCTTCGTGGACGATTACATTGAACGCGGCATGACCATGGAGAAGTTTGAAGCGGGCCGCGACGACCAGCTCGTGCTTCGCCATGACCCCGGCGCATTTCCGGACTTCAAGATCCGCAACCTTGCGGTCAACGCCGAGGCGTGGACCGGGACGGGCCACGAAACGCGTCCGCGCTTCGCGGAGGGTGAGAGCATCCCGAGTAGGGAAAACACGTTCAGCACCGCGTTCGTCATGCGCTACGGCCCCTTCGCCTATTTCGCCGGCGGCGACTTGCAAGAGCCCGTGGAGAAAGCGATTGCGTGGGTGACGGGACCGGTCGACGTGCATGTGGCGAATCACCACGGCTCACAAGCGCACCCCTTCTTCCTCGCCGCCCTGCGTCCCAGGGTTCACATTGTCGAGGTGTGGGCCGTCATTCAGCCGCGTCCGCACGTGTTCGAGCGGTTGTTCGACGAGTCCATCTACCCCGGACCCCGGGACGTGTTCCTCACCAACGGTCTTTGGGAGGGCCGCGCGGAGCATTTCCTGGAGCGCCATGACGAGCGCGTCGCGGACCTCATCGACGGTTACACGGTCGAGATGGGGCGGGAGTACGTGGAGTATTACATGCCCAAGACGGCGTCCAGCCAGGGCCATGTCGTGGTGCGCGTGGAGCCCGGCGGAGACCGCTATCACGTGGCGGTTTTGGACGACACGGCGGAGAGTTTCGAGGTTCTGTCCGTCCACGGTCCCTACACGTCCCGATCCGCGGTTCCCGAATAGCCGGGAAAGGGTTTCAGCGCCGCGCTTAGCCCATTCATTGGCTGGCGAGTGAATGGCAGGACCCATAAGGGAGGGGAGAAGCTCATGGCTTCTCCCCTCCCCATAATCGGCTTCGCCGGTGTCCGTGGTTACCGGGAAGCCGAACTCAGAATGGGTTCGATATCGAGGATGGGAGGCAGTATGAGCCCGTTGTCACCGGTATCGCCAACGCACACGGTGACAGTGATCTCCTCCGTGCCGCCGTTCTCGGACCACGCCCGGAATCCGATATCGTGGCATCCCTCCGACAATGCATCGAAGGTCCACGTAGCGGTCCTGCTCCTGCCCTGAACCACATTGCCCAACGTGAAATTATTGGCCGAGCCGAAGCTCATGGTTACCCCGTCGGCGCGCGTCGTTCGAACGTCCGTGAGCCGCACGCCGGAAGGCCGCAAGGTGTTCGTGAGATGCACGCCGGAGAGGATGTAAGAGGGGTTCGAAACCGTGGTATGGATTTCGAAGGTGTCTCCAACATCCACTTGACCGGCGCTGGCCTGGCCCGAGAAGCTCATGTCGGGTTGGGTGTCGCCCCGGATTACCGTGGCGGCAATACCCACGGGCAGCGAATACCCGTTCCAGAACGTGTGAGGCGCGTCGTAGGGGACCGACTTGAGCCGCCACGTGCCGGCGCTTGGACGATCGACGATCGCGTAGATCACGTTGTCATCCCACGACCAGCGCCGGTGATTCACGGCGCCGAGCGCGTTCCATGGATTGCTGGGAGGGCTTCCAGGGTTGTGTTGAAGCCACAACTCGAGATCCCACAGGCGCGCCGCGTCCGCGCCGGAACTCGCGGGCGGTTCGTCCCACGTCATGACCACGACCAGGCGATGCGCGTTGGCGGGCACCTCGATATCGCGGTAGATGTAGTTGTTCTCGTGGACCTGGCCCCAATTCCAGTATCCCTTCCAGCCATTGGCATTGTTCCGGCGCCAATGGGCCTTGTACGATGACACCCGGCCAAGACCATAGTCGTTGCCTTGTCTGACTAGCCTGTCGTCGTTGTGCAAGATGGCCGTGGCCATCAACCGGGCGCGCGTGAGCATGGGCCGCCCTATAAAGGCCGAATAGTGTTCCATCATGGTAGCCGCGACACCCGCGACATGGGGCGCGGCCATGCTTGTGCCGGAGCTGTCCCGGTAGCCGGTGGACGTGCCCGCGTCGGGAGCGCCGATCCATCGGCCGGGAGCGGTCACATTCGGCTTCATGCGGCCATCGGCCGTGGGGCCGCGGCTGCTGCTGGTCCAGATTTGCCCAACGGTCTGGTACCCGAAATCGCGGACGTTGCCCACCGCAAGGGCGTTCTTGGCGACGGCTGGGCGGTTGACGGTCTGCGAGCCGGAGCCGTCGTTGCCCGCCGCGACCACGAAGAGCGGCCGGCTTGCCCATACGTTCGCATCGAGCCTGCGAGAGGTATTGTCCGTGCCCGCCAGCGGCGAGTTATTGTATCCGCCGCCGCTGTAGTTGATGACGTGCGCGCCTTGGTTGGTCAACCAGTCCATGGCGTCTTGAATCCACGCCCCCGTACCCGTCCATTGCCCCTGCCAGTTCTGCCGGAACACTTGGGCCGCGCGAATGCGTTCGTTGCTGGAATGGCCGATGCCCGGGGCCACGCCGCGATACCGGATGTCGGCAGTTCCCGTGCCCGCAATGGTGCCCAGCACGTGCGTGCCATGTCCCGAACCGTCGTTCCACACCGAGCTTCCGTCATCGGTGAAGTTGACGCCCCGGCCGAACTTATTGAGGTCCTGGTGCGTCGTGGGGGCCGCGGACCCCACCATGAAACCGCTATCCATGATCCCCAGTGTGATGGATGCGCCATTGTAGTTTGGCCGGATGTAGTCCGCGCCGATGGTGGGGGTGCTTTCGTCGTGCTTGGTGGATGCCGCCGGACCGAACTCGATTCCGTCCTCGAGCATGGGCTCGACGAACAGCACGTAATCCAGTTCCGTGATGGCATCCAACACTTCCCATGCCCCATCGGGCCACCCGTGCGGAATCATGGCGCGGTAGGCCAGCAGGTCTTCATCAAAATGACCGAGGCGGGCTCCATGGGCCGAGAGTTCTTCCCCGAACACTCCCCTGGGGTCCGCATCAAACAGGTTGATATACACCGGGATCTCGGCGGGCGCATCGTCCCCCACGCGCTGCAATTCACCCCGCAGCCGTTGGAGTTCCGGGCTTTCCTTGAGACCGGGCGGACTGAAGCCAACCCAATGGACGAATTCGAGTTCAGCCAACTGACTTTCCAGTTCCTCGGCGCCGATTTCCACGGGCGCGGCGACCTTGTAGGCGCTGCCGTGGTTTCCAAGCACCTCCACGCCGATTTCATTGAGTTGCTGGTGGTGAGGCTCGGCCAGATACTCGTCCGTGAGGAGAAAGCCGAAGACTCTTTCTCGCCCCGCCTCTTGCAATGCGGGAATGGCTTCTTGAAGCGCGCGGTCCAGACCGGGCTCGGGCCGAAAGGCGCCGGACGAGAAGCGCAGTTCCCGCCAGTCCCTTACAGGCTGTTCCCCATCGCGTGGAGCGTCGCGCGAAAAGATGGGCGGCTCCTCGACGCCCACTTGCGGCGTTTCATCGCCCGCGGGCTCATTGGCGGCGCCCTCGGGGATGCGGCCGTCCCCGCCAAGATCCGGGAGATCGATCGAGTCCGACGGATTGTTATCCCCGCCACGATCGCCGGATTGCGAGGATA
>SKRY01000169.1 GCA_007118235.1 Candidatus Hydrogenedentota bacterium
ACATCGTGACAAATGGTCTATTTCCCACAGTTGAGCCGAACACGTGGTTGCGCTTGCTCGACTTCCTATTTGGGCCGTTTAGTGGCCGCGATCTGATAGCGGATAAGGTAAGGTGTTTTGTGGAGAGAGAGGCCAGGTTTGGGCTGCTTGGCCGCGTCTATGGCTTCGATGGCTCCGATGAGGAAGTGACTCTGCAAGAGAAGATGGAACGGGAGCATCGCGAGGCTCTGGAACTCGCGTGTTTGGTGTATCCCAAAGAGTTGAGCCGGGACAAGGTGCAGAAGTATGTCGAGGCTCTTCAGGAGCTGCGTTGCGATCCCGAATCGTACGAGGAACGTCGCCGAAAGAGACTTCTAGATATTTTGGAGGAAATATTGGAACTGTTGGATGACTGATCGCCACGGTAAGGGGGCTTAGGCCGCCAAACGGCTGGCTCGGCCGGCTGAAGACGGCCCCATGGGAAACTGCCTTTGGCGTCAATTCGCGTTCATTCGCGGTTGCTTCCCGGGGTAACCGCGAATGAACGCCAATGCACGCGAAAGAGCGCCAGTGACGCTGGGGCGTCCATTTCGCGAACGATAGTGACCAAAATTGTCGCGTTGCGCCCCAAATCCTCCGAGGACGGGGATCGTAATGGGCAAATTTTGCCCAGCGCGGTTCTTTTTGGTGTTTCTTTTCCCCGCCATTCCTGTGGCCCATCCCATTCCCCAACCGGCCTTGTCCGCTGGCGCGGCAAGCTCGTCTGTGTCAAGGAGTTGTGAGCCTATTCCCGTGCACGTGACGGCTTAGAAGGCCGCAGAGCCGTGTGCCGTAGCGCGATGCGGATGTTAGCGGACACTAGGCTTGGCTGGAAGGAGTGGCGCCGTTGACCGGCGTTGGCCCAAAAATTGCTGACGTTCCGGTAGGAAAACCCAGGACGGGATCCCCGATAGCGCGAAGGAGGTTGTGTGAAAGAAAAGAAGTCGGTCCAGGGGTTGTTTGTGCTGGCGGCGGGCATTGTTCTCGCCGTGGTATGGTGGCTGGGCAGCGGCGCCATCCCCGTGGAAGCGGACGAGCAGAGCGCGCGCGCCCGGCAAGAGGGGTACGAAACTCCGCTGAGCAGTGTGGCGTGGCGCTATGCCTTGGCGGTCCGGGACAATAACTGCGCCGAGGTCATCCGCATGACGCTTTGGATGAACGAGCGCCTTGATCGGGTGAGGGCGGCCCATGGGGACTCGGAGAGACTTGAGGCGGCGCGGGAGGCGTTGTGCCGCCGGATTACCCGCCGCGTCATCGAAGGCAACCAATTGACGGCCGAGGGCGTGGAGGATCCCTACATTTTTGCTCCCGGAGTTGAGCTGAACCTTGTGGGAGTGGATGGCGGAGCCGCGGGGCTGGAGCGGCCCGTCGCGGAGCGGAGCTGGATCCGGGTGACGTACCCCAACCGGCGCCGCGCGTTGCGGGACCAGGAGGGTCAGCCCATTCGTTCGATTGTGGTAGGTGTCAATGTATCCCAAGACGGCTATGTATTGAAGGCCGGCTTCATCGGCAATCTGGATGTGGATCGCGATTCCATCCACTATGTCTGGCCGCGCCCGGAAGGAGAATGAATCATGCCCATCGCCAAGTGTCCGCGCTGCAAGAAACTGTTCGAGAAATCGGGAAGCACGGTGTGCGCAAAGTGTTTTCCGGACGAGGAGACGGACTATGATACGGTGCGGGATTATGTCGGACGCCATCCCGATTGTTCCGCGCATGAGGTGGCGGGGGAGACGGGCGTGGACGAGGAGTGCGTGCTGCGCATGATTGAGGAGGGACGCATCCTGAACTCGGCCTCCCATGAACCGGTGGCGTGCGGGCGGTGCGGTCAACCCGCCATCAGCCTCACCAAACGGCTTTGCCAAGCGTGTCTGACCGAACTCAACACACAGATCCTCCACGAGCAGTCGCGTATTAAGCTTCCGCCCAAGGAGAAGGAGGCCGATGCATTCGCCCCGGCGGCCGCCTCACAGGGATCGGGATCCAGCGCGCCCGATTCAAGTGGGCGGGTGCGGGACACCATTGAGAAGAAGCGCCGGCTGTAACCCAAGGGCCGCCGTGGCCCGGAATGGGCGGAGGGCGAACCGCGGGCATCTTGCTGGCGCGGTCCTCATTGGCCGGCGGTTTGGGGTGGAACCGCCGCCGTGAACCGTGGATAATAGAGGGACGCCCCCGGCGGGTCTTGGACCGGCTGAACGGGGCGCCGAGGGTGGAAAGCTTGAATGGCTTCCGCGACAAGGATACACTGACCCATGATGACAAGGCGCGACCGAATTGGGCTTGCCATACTGATTGGCCTTTTCGTCATACTGGGGCTTGTCCTGGTATGGGTAAGCCCCCCAACCGGGAGTACGCATGATCCCGCCGACAGCCCCATTTTTCAGCAACGGATTATCAATTTGCAGGGGAGCCGCGACTGAGGCCTGGCGGCAGGCGGCGCGTCCCCGGCTTGTCCAGGCTGTCCTGCTGATGGCGGCAGCCTGCGTGGCCTTTGCCGCGTCCGGCCAGGCCCGGTTTTCGATTGATCTCCCCCAAGGCTCGCAGGAAGTCGCGCGGCAACCCCGCTTCTTCATGGGCGAAGGGTATGTTCCCATCCGAGCCTTTCTCGATCCGTTGGGCGCCACCTTGGAATCCTACGAGACGGGGTTTCGCATTCAGCTTGGCCCGGATCGGGCGTGGGTTCAAGGAGGCAGCCGGGAGGTTGAGGGACCGCGCGGGGCGTTTCAATTGGAACAGCCTTGGCGCGTGGTGGAGGGCGAGCCGTATATCGCGGTGGATGATGTGGAGCCCTTGTTCCGGCGCGCCTTCGGGACCGCCGTGAGGGTGGTGGACCCCGGCGGAGCGGCCATCGCGCCGGCCGGGGAAGACGGCCTAGAAGCCGTTGCGCCCGCTCAAGATCCTGGTCCCGCCTTGCAGCCGTTCCAGGTGCGGGACGACGATGCTCCGGCGGACGAGGGAGAACTCCCCCCAGGTTCTCCGTTCGACGATATGGCGCCGCGGTTGCAACCCGTCCCGGATGCTCCAGAGCCGTCCCGGCGGCCGTTCCTGGTGGTGGTGGATCCCGGGCATGGGGGAGGCGACTCAGGCGTGGTTGGAGATGATGGTATTGCGGAGAAGGACGTCACGTTGGCCATTGCCCTGGAATTGCGCGGGATACTCGAGAATGATGACCGCATCGCGGTCCAGCTCACGCGGGAAGACGACACGGAACTCAGCACGAGCCAGCGCGGGGCGATGACGCAACGTTACGGCGCTGATCTATTTCTGACCATCCACGCAGGGGCTGGGTTGACGCCCGATATGACGGGTCACGCGTTGTATTTCCCTAGATACGAGACCGTTCCGCCCGTCGGCGAGCGGGGGGGCACGGCCGAGCGGGCGCTTGCCCGGCAGCGGGTCAACCAGAGCGAACAATGGGCTTCGTTCATGTCGGCGGCCTTGGAACGGGAGACCGGCGGGACGGTGCGGCGCGCGGCCCCCTTGCGCTGCCGGGTCATGCGTCATCTGGATGCGCCCTCCATCATGGCCGAGATTGGCGTGTTGACGACCGGCGGCGGCGAAACGAACTTGTCAAGCGGCTCGTATCTTCGCCGGGTGGCTGAAGCCTTGGCCGAGAGCATTCGCGCGTACCATGATGCCGTGGCGGAGTGACGGCGGGGACGCGCCATTCTTGCCTGTCTGGAAATTCATTGAGCGTCAAACGATGCCGCCGGGACAACCGCGGCCGGGAAGGACCTAGGAAGTGGGTAGACAAGACCGGGGACAGTTCCTGAGGCGGGGACTGATGATGGCGTGGGCGATGCTCACGCTGTTTCTGGTTTTCAGTCTGGTATTGCTGGCCCATCAGTTGATGGCCGGGGGCGAGCTGTCCTTGTCGTTGCCGGACACGCCCTTGACCGGACAACAAGCGAGGGAAGACGAGTATGTCGCGCCGGATCCCGTCCAACGCCGGCAGGTGCGGCTCTACTTCGCCGAAACGGACGGGTCGGGGCTTACCGCGGAACGGCGGCGCATCCATCTCGGCGGGGAGCTAACAGATAACGCGCGCCGTCTGTTGGACGCCCTAATCGAGGGTCCCACCTCGGGCTTGGCCCCCATTGCCCCGCCCAGCGCGGAGGTGCGCGCCGTATACCTCATGGGGGACAGCGAACTGGTGGTGGATTTTTCCCGCGAACTCCTACAGGATCTCCCCAAGAGCGCGACGTCGGAGGCCCTGCTCGTGCATGGCGTTGTCCACACGTTGACGCAAAGCGCCGCCCAGGAGAACGGAAACACGCCCGTGGATAGGGTGCGCATACTCATCGAGGGCGCATCGCCCCACCAATCCTTCTCGACGCATTTCGACTTCGATGATCCCGTGCGGCGCGACCGGGACTGGGAAAGCGGCCAGCCAGCGGTGGACGAGGGCAATGTCTGACGCGGAGGCGCCCATCGGAATCTTTGACTCCGGCGTTGGCGGTTTGACGGTGTTCCGCGCGATACGGCGGCGTTTGCCCGAGGAGTCGCTCAGCTATCTCGGGGACACGGCGCGGGTGCCCTACGGCAGCAAATCCGGCGCGGCGGTGACGCGCTATGCCCTGGCCTGCGCGGAGATCTTGCTGAAGCAAGACGTAAAGCTGCTTGTTGTTGCGTGCAACACGGCCTCGGCCCATGCGCTAGACGCCCTGCGGGACGAGCTGGATGTCCCCGTTCTCGGCGTGATTGAGCCAGGCGCTCGCCTTGCGGTGGAGCGGACGCGAACCGGCGCGGTGGGCGTCATCGGCACGGTGTCCACCATACGCAGCGCGGCGTATCAAGACGCCTTGACGGCGCTGGCCCCCGGCCTGCGTGTTCACGCCAAGGCCTGTCCTCTGTTTGTCCCATTGGCCGACGAAGGTTGGATCGAGGGCGCCATTCCCGAAGCCATTGCCCGCGCGTATCTCGATGAGTTGAAGGAACTCGGGATCGATACGCTGGTTCTCGGCTGCACGCATTATCCCTTGCTTAGACCTGTCATAGGAAACGTGATGGGACCGGAGGTGGAACT
>SKRY01000436.1 GCA_007118235.1 Candidatus Hydrogenedentota bacterium
ACCCCGACATCCGCTATATGACACACGCCCTCACGGGCGCTCACCCCGGCTCCGCCAGCCTGCATGAGAAGCGTGTCGTTCGTGTCGAACAGGGGTTCGCCGTCCAACGCAACTTCAATCGTATCCCCGCGCGCCTCGACCCGCACCGTGTGCATTGTCTCGGGCGGCAACGGCATGTAGTGGCGTACGACCGCCACCCAATTGCCTTCGAGCAAACGCCAGAGGAACACGCCGTCGGTGTTCACCACCAGCATGTACATGGCGTTAACCACGCCATCCTCCTCCTGCACCCGAAACACGAGGGCGGGCGCCGCATACCCCTCGAAGCCGAGCTGCCCTTGCACCACCAGATCCCGGGCGCTGAATCCATCCACCAAGGCTATGCTGGCTCCATCCAGCCCCCCCGCCACGGCGTCGGACGCCGCTTCGTCCGGAATGACATTCACCATGCGGTTGTCTTCGAGCCGCCATTCACCGGGGTGTTCGTGATTCGCTTCACGAACGCTGCGGAAGGCGTCGTATGGGACAGGCTGGGGTCCCGTGGCGCACGCTCCAATGACAAGCGCGGCCATTGAGGCCAAGGCCATGCGCGCGCCGCCTTTGATTTTACTCATGGTACTCCGATACCTCCTCTGTGAGGCCGTATCCTGATCGTCCGAGCCTTGGATGGGGATACCTCACCCCCATCGCACAGCGGTGTATTGTTTCACAGCCCCCCGCCGCAACGCAACGGACCGATCGCTTCCCCATCGCCGGTTACGGTGGTGTGGCGCTGTTCACATCTGCCGACGCTTGCCAGAGCGCCCTCGGGCGCCCGAACGGTGCAGGCGGTGCGGGTTCGCCCGAGAACTGATTTGCGCCGCGCGCGGAGGGGTAACACGAAGGGCGGATCCACGGTATGCTATATTATGCGTAATGTGGCAATCGCAGGGAGCGGCGCTGCGGCGGACGCGGAACGAAAGGAGGGCGTTATGTTTTGGAAGACGGTATTTTGCAGCGCACCGGTGGTCTTTGGGCTGCTATTCGCCATCGCCGCCGGGTTTTCCCCGCCAGCCCATGCCGAGGAACCGCCCGAGGGCATGGTCGAACTCGAGCTTGATCTGCCCAAACCTTCTTATATTCCGGGACCCTGCGTTTCAAGGCCCCAGCGTGAACTCTCGTGGGAACCCCGCGATCCCGTGTACGTACCGGAGGGGGTGGAAAATGTAGCCTTCGAACAGCCGGTGACCGCCAGTGACGATCCGCGATTTAATGAGCTGGAGGACATTGTCAACGGGGAGAAGAGCTACGACCCGGACAAAGTTGTCGAGTTGCCGGACGGGCCGCAATGGATCCAAATTGACCTGGAAAGCGAACATGAGATCTACGTTGTCCTTTTCTGGCAGTTCTTCGAGTCCGAGCGGACGTATTTCGACGTGGTGGTGCAGGTGTCCAATGACCCCGACTTCGAGGAGGGTGTAACCACCGTCTTCAATAACGACGATGACAACACCTTGGGTTTTGGCGAAGGCGAGGATTCCGAATTCACCGCCACGTACGAAGGTAAGCTCGTCGAAGTGGACGGGGCCGAGGCCCGTTACGTACGGCTCTGGAGCAACGGTAACAACTGGAACGACCGCAACCACTGGATCGAAGTGGAGGTCCATGCCAAGCCCGTGGACACGGGGTGAAATCGCGCGCACGAGGGCGCGGTAGGAGGGTCCGCGGCGTCATTGATCCGGCGATTCGGACGCGCGTCAGGTATTTGACATTGGTGTTCTGGTTTGGTAAGGTACACGTCTGTGTCCCTTCAGAGAGGCGAAGTGTGCCTTCACCACGCACGCCGTTTCAGGGTGTGCGTTATCCCTTCTCGAGCCTGTGTGCGCCGCCCGGCGCATGAGCACATGAGCATATGTAACACCATCTACGCAGTGCAAAAGAGGAATTCCCATGGCTGTAGCTCCTAAGCAAATGAACAACCGACCTTCTTTGGGCCGAATTCCCGACGAAATGGAGTTGCCGGATCTCATTGAGATTCAGATTAAGTCGTATGAAGACTTTCTTCAGTGGGACGTGCCCCCCGATGAGCGGGAACCGAAAGGGCTCCAAGAAGTCTTTCTGGATCTGTTCCCGATCGTGTCTCCCAATGGGCTCACACGGCTGGAATTCGTCAATTACTCGTTTGCTCCGCCCAAGTACACCGTGGAGGAGGCGCAAGAGCGCGGCGTGACTTACGCGGCCTCGTTGAAAGCCATGCTGCGGTTGGCGCGTTACGAAGAGGTGGGGTCGAGTGGAGAGCAGCGGGAGCGCTTGATGGTGGAGCAGGAGGTGTTCCTGGGCGAACTGCCCATGATGACCCAGACGGGCACCTTCATCATCAACGGCGCGGAGCGGGTGATCGTGAGTCAGCTCCACAAGTCGCCGGGGGTGAGCTTTGAGCGCAAGCAGCACCAGAACGGGAAGTCGCTGTTGACGGCGCGCATCATCCCGTACCGGGGGGCGTGGCTTGAGTTTGAATATGATATTAATGACGTCATTTGGCTGACCGTGGACCGGAAATCCCGGATCCACGCCACGGCCTTTCTGCGGGCGTTTGGCATCGAGGAAAACGAGGATATTATTAGCCTCTTCTATGGCACGGAAGAGGCCAAACCCGGCAAGACCAAGATCAAGATCGGCAACAAAAACTACGAGTCCGAGGATTTGGTTGGGCGGGTCATTGCGCAGGACATCATCGACGAGGAAACGGGCGAGGTGCTGGCAGACGCCGGCGAGGAACTGACCGAGGCCGGGATCGGCCGCATCCTTGGCTCCGGCGTGAAGTCGTTCGCCTTGATCAAGCACCAAGATCTTCTGCGGGATCCCTCGCTGATCAAGACGTTGAACCTGGACAAGACTCAGACACAGGACGACGCCTACCGGGAGGTCTACGCCCGCATCCGGCCGGGTGATCCCGCCACGGACGCGACGACGCGCTCGTTTTTCCAAAAGACATTCTTTGATGCCAGCCGGTACGATTTCGCTCCCGTGGGCCGGTATAAGATTAACCGGAAGCTCGGGCTGGAGATCCCGCAAGAGACCAAGGTTCTCACGAAAGAGGACGTGGTGGCGACCCTGCAGTACTTGGTGGGGCTCCGCGGCGGTCAGGGCGTCGAGGACGATATCGACCATCTGGGTAACCGGCGGGTCCGGGCCGTGGGCGAACTGCTGGCCAATCAGGTGCGGATCGGCTTGGTGCGGATGGAGCGAACGGTCCGCGAGCGGATGAACTACCAAGAAGAGGAACAGCTCACCCCGCAGAATCTGGTCAATCCCAAACCCGTGGGCGCGGTTATTAAGGATTTCTTCGGCCGGAGCCAGCTCTCCCATTTCATGGACCAGATCAATCCGCTGGCCGAACTCACGCACAAGCGCCGTTTGAGCGCGTTGGGACCGGGCGGCCTTAGCCGGGAACGGGCCGGTTTCGAGGTGCGCGACGTTCATCCCACGCACTATGGCCGGATTTGTCCCATTGAAACGCCGGAAGGGCCCAACATTGGCCTTATGGCCTCGTTGTCAACCTATGCGCGCCTAAACAACTACGGGTTCCTTGAGACGCCGTACCGCAAAGTGGAAAACGGCGTGGTGCTGGAGCAGGTGGAGTCGCTTTCCGCGTACGACGAAGACAATTACGTCATCGCGCAGGCGAACGCGCCGCTGGACGAGAAGAAGCGTTTCGTGAATCCGCAGGTGCTGTCGCGCCATCGCGACGACTTCCCGAACATCGATCCCAAGCAGGTCGACTACATGGACATTTCGCCGAAGCAGTTGGTGAGCGTGGCGGCGGCGTTGATCCCCTTCCTCGAGCACGACGACGCCAACCGGGCCTTGATGGGCTCGAACATGCAGCGCCAGGCCGTGCCGTTGCTGCGGACCGAGGCCCCGCTGGTGGGCACCGGCCTCGAAGAGGTGACGGCCCGCAACTCGGGCACCGTCGTCCGGGCCGAACGCGCTGGCGTGGTCGAATATGTGGACAGCGAGTTGATCCGCGTCCGGAAGGAAGAGGAAACGGTAGACCTGGAGCACGAAAACCCCTTCCGCGCGGACGTCGATGAATACCGGCTAAAGAAATACGTTCGATCCAACCAAAATACTTGTATTAATCAGCGGCCCATCGTGAACCGGGGCGACAGGGTGGAGGCCGGGGCCATCCTGGCCGACGGCCCCGCGACGGATCACGGCGAACTGGCCCTGGGGCAGAACGTGCTGGTGGCGTTCATGCCGTGGGAAGGGTACAACTTCGAGGACGCCATCCTCATCAGCGAGGAATTGGTGAAGGATGACACCTACACCTCGGTGCACATCCAGGTGTTTGACCTTGAAGCGCGCGACACCAAACTGGGCGCCGAGGAACTCACGCGGGATATCCCTAACGTGAGCGAGGACGCCCTCAAGAACCTGGATGAGATGGGCATTGTGCGTCCCGGCGCGAAGGTCAAGCACGGGGACATCCTCGTGGGCAAGGTGACGCCCAAGGGCGAGACCGAGCTGGCGCCGGAAGAGAAGCTGTTGCGGGCCATCTTTGGCGAGAAGGCCGAGGATGTGCGGGACGCCTCGCTCACGGTGCCCCCGGGCGTCGAGGGCGTCGTGGTGGATGTGAAGGTGGCCAGCCGGCGCGACAAAGGCTTGGAAGAGGGCGCGAAGGGCGCGCTTCAGGCCGAGGTGGCGCGGGTCAAGCGCGAGTACGAGGAGCGCATCACGGACATACGCGCAACCTTTGTCAAGCTCATCAAGGACGACATCATCGGGATGCGTATCCAAGAAGATGTCGTGGACCACAAGACCGACGAATTGGTGCTCGAAAAGGGCAAGAGGGTCAAGGTAAGCCATCTGGAAAAGGCGGACTACAGCGTGCTGGCGCGGTTGAAGGTGGATGACCGCGATGTGCAGCGCCGCCTCACCCGTTTGGTGAACATGGCCGCGATGGAAGAGGCCAAACTCATCGCCTTCCGCGACACGCGCATCGAGCAACTGCGTAAGGGCGATGAGCTTCCGCCGGGGGTCATCCAGCACGTGAAGGTCTACGTGGCGACCAAGCGCCGCCTTTCCGTGGGCGATAAGATGGCCGGCCGTCACGGGAACAAGGGCGTTATTGCGAAGGCCTTGCCCGTGGAAGACATGCCGTTCCTTCCGGACGGCACGCCGGTCGAGATTGTGCTTAATCCCTTGGGCGTACCCTCGCGCATGAACGTGGGGCAAGTGCTGGAGACCCATCTCGGCTGGGCGGCCAAGGCCCTGGGTTTGAAAGTGGCGACGCCCGTGTTCAATGGCGCGAGCGAGGAGGTCATTCGCGACTATCTGCGTCAGGCCGGTCTGCCCGAGGAAGGCAAGATCGAACTGCGCGATGGACGCTCGGGCAAGCCCTTCGACCAGAACGTCACGGTGGGGCAGATTTATATGCTAAAACTCAACCATCTCATCGACGACAAGATCCACGCCCGGGCGATCGGCCCGTATTCGCTGGTGACCCAGCAGCCCCTCGGGGGCAAGGCCCAGTTTGGCGGGCAGCGGTTTGGTGAGATGGAGGTATGGGCCTTGCAGGCGTATGGCGCCGCCTATACCCTCCAAGAGTTGCTGACCATCAAATCCGACGACATTCAGGGCCGCACCAAGGCGTATGAGGCGGTGGTAAAGGGCGACCGCGAGGTCGAACCGGGCACGCCGGAGTCGTTCAACGTCCTTGTGCGGGAAATGCAGGCGCTGTGCCTCGACGTCATTAAGCTATTGCGTGTGGACGACGGGAGCGACGTTGAAAAAGAAGAGATGCTGGAGGGTTAATCGTTGTCCAAGTATGTAGCCACCACAGCCGAGCGGTTCGACGCCATCGCCATGCGTTTGGCTTCGCCCGAGGAAATTCAGAAGTGGTCCCGGGGCGAGGTAAAGAAGCCGGAGACCATTAACTACCGCACGTTCAAGCCGGAGAAGGACGGCTTGTTCTGTGAACGCATTTTCGGTCCCGTGAAGGATTGGGAATGCGGGTGCGGCAAATACAAGAAGGTTAAGCACCGCGGGATCACCTGCGATCGGTGCGGGGTCGAAATCACCGAGGCCAAGGTGCGGCGCGAGCGCATGGGAAGCATCCAGCTCGCCGTGCCCGTGACGCATATCTGGTTCTTCAAGACCACGCCGAGTTGCATCGGCAACCTGCTGGATCTGTCGATTCGCGTGCTTGAACGCATCATCTACTTCGAGAACTACATCGTCGTGGATCCCGGCGACACGAGCCTCGAAAAGATGACCACCTTGACCGAGGACGAGTACCAGGACGCCCGCGAGGACTGGGGCGACCGGTTCGTGGCCAGGATGGGCGCCGAGGCCATCAAGATGCTGTTGGAAGAGATTGATGTCGAAACGCTGAGCGCGGAATTGCATCAGCAACTCAGCACGGCCACGTCGAAGCAGGCGCGCACCAAGGCCATCAAGCGGTTGAAGGTCGTCGAGGCGTTGCGTAAGTCCGGCAACAATCCGGCCTGGATGGTGCTCGACATTGTTCCCGTTATCCCGCCGGATCTGCGGCCCTTGGTGCCCCTGGAAGGCGGCCGGTACGCCACCAGTGACCTGAACGACCTCTATCGCCGGGTGATCAACCGGAACAACCGGCTCAAGCGGCTGATGGAGCTGCGGGCGCCGGAGGTCATTCTGCGCAACGAGAAGCGCATGCTCCAGGAGGCCGTGGACGCCCTGTTCGACAATGGCCGGCATGGCCGGACCGTGCTCGGCGCGGGCAACCGTCCCCTGAAGTCGCTCAGCGACATGCTCAAGGGTAAGCAGGGCCGTTTTCGGCAGAACCTGTTAGGCAAGCGGGTGGACTACTCCGGCCGTTCCGTCATCGTGGTTGGTCCCGAACTCAAGCTTCATCAGTGCGGCCTGCCCAAAAAGATGGCGCTGGAACTGTTCGAGCCGTTCATCATCCGTGAATTGAAGGACCGCGGCTCGGCCACGACCATCAAGGCGGCCAAGCGGGCCATTGCCCAAGGACAGACCGAGGTCTGGGACATCCTGGAGGAAGTGATTCAGGATCACCCCGTTTTGCTCAACCGCGCGCCCACGTTGCACCGGCTCGGCATTCAGGCGTTCGAGCCCGTGCTCATCGAGGGCAAGGCCATCCAGATTCATCCCCTGGTGTGCGCGGCCTTCAACGCCGACTTCGATGGCGACCAGATGGCCGTCCACGTGCCGCTCATGCCCGCCGCGCAGTTGGAAGCGCGGCTGTTGATGATGGCGTCCACGAACATCTTCGCGCCCTCGAACGGGGAGCCGATCATCACCCCGGGCCAGGATATCGTCCTGGGGTTGTCCTACATCACCAAGCAGCGCATGGGGGCGAAGGGTGAATGGCGAGATGAATGGACCGGCCCCAACGGCGAAATCCTGGAGCCGGGCCGGGTGTATCCGGACACGGCGTCGGTGTTGCTCGCCCTTGAAATGGGCGAAGTGGACCTTCACGCCGGCATCAAGGTGTGGTGCGACGGCGAGGTGGTGGACACCACCGTGGGCCGCGTTGTGTTGAAGGAGGGGCTAGGCGAGGACGTGCCCCTCTCGGAAGTCAACGCGTATCTCAACAAGAGCCGCGTGGGCGAGTTGCTGGCCCGCGCGTACGCCCGGTTGGGCCACACGCGGACCGTGCAGTTGTCCGACGCGCTCAAATACATGGGATTCCGTTACTCGACCCTTTCCGGCATTTCCATTGCCGTGTCCGACATGCCCGTGCCGGAGGAGAAACCGAAACTCATAGAGCATGCCCTGGAGGAAGTGGCGCGCATCGACGAGATGTATCAGAACGGACTCATCACCCAAGGCGAGCGGTACAACAAGGTGATCGACCAATGGACGGCCACGACGGAGGATGTGTCCGCCTCCATGCTTAAGGCCCTGGCCGAACGGAATCAAGGATTCACCGGCGTCTATCTCATGATGGACTCCGGCGCGCGCGGAAGCAAGCAGCAGGTCCGGCAGTTGGCGGCCATGCGGGGACTGATGGCGAAGCCTTCGGGCGACATCATCGAGTCGCCCATTACCTCGAATTTCCGTGAGGGACTGACCGTGCTGGAGTACTTCATCTCGGCGCACGGCGCCCGCAAGGGACTGGCCGACACAGCGTTGAAGACGGCCGACGCCGGCTACTTGACGCGGCGGCTCGTGGACGTGGCCCAGGATGTGACCATCGAGGAAGAGGACTGCGGCGCCTTGTCGGGTGTGTACGTCGAGGCGTTGACTGACGGTCCTGAGATCGTCGAAGCCCTCGAGGAGCGGCTTATTGGGCGGTACGCCTTGGAAGACATCATGGATCCCGCCCGGAATGAGCCCATTGTGCGGGCTGATGAGGAAATTGACGAGACCAAGGCCGCCCGGCTCGCCGAGCTTGGGTTGCCCGGCGTCACCATCCGCAGCGCGCTCACCTGCCAGAGCAAGCGCGGCGTATGCGCGAAATGCTACGGACGCAACATGGCCACGGGCAAGCTCGTGGAGCTGGGTGAAGCCGTCGGGATCATTGCCGCTCAAGCCATTGGCGAACCCGGCACCCAGCTTACCATGCGCACGTTCCATATCGGCGGAGCGGCCAGCCGTCAGGTGGAGGCCAGTGACATCAAGATGCCCGAAACGGCCACGGTGCGGTATCACGGCGTTAAAACCGCGATCAGCCGTCATGACAAGCGGGTCGTGGTCAACCGGGCTGGCGAGGTAAGTCTTCACGATGCCGAGGATCGGGAGGTGCAGCGGTTCGCCTTGCCCACGGGCTCGGTGTTGATCGCCGAGGACGGCCAAAAACTGCGTAAGGGACAACTTCTGTATCAATGGGATCCCTACAACAACACCATCGTGGCCGAGGCGTCGGGCCGGATCCATCTCGAAGGCATGGTGGAAGGCGTCACCATGCGGGTGGAGATCAACCCGGAAACCGGCATGGAAGAGCGGGTTATCACCGAGCATAAGCAGGACTTGCACCCCCAGATCACCATTCTGGGCGATAACGATGAAGTGTTGGCCTATGCCACGATACCCGGCCAAACCCATGTGATGGTTGCGGAAGGTCAAGAAGTGCAGGCGGGCGACTTGCTGGCCAAGACGCCGCGCCAATTCAGTAAGACCAAGGACATCACGGGCGGTTTGCCCCGCGTGGCCGAGCTGTTCGAGGCGCGCACGCCAAAGGATCCCGCCATCATCAGTCACATCGATGGCATGGTGGAGCTTGGCGGCAGCTCGAAGGGCATGAAGAAGCTGAAGGTTGTCCCGCCCATGGGTAAGGAGCGGGAATACACGATTCCGCCGGGCAAACATTTGAATGTGCAAGCCGGCGACCGGGTCTATGCCGGGCAGCGGCTAACGGACGGGCCTGTCATCTTGCAAGACATGCTTGAAGTGCAGGGCGAGGAAGCCTTGCGCAAGTACCTTCTGGACGAGATTCAGCAGGTGTACCGCGTCCAAGGCGTGCGAACCAACGACAAACATATCGAGACCATCATCCGGCAAATGTTGCGTAAGGTCCGGGTGAAGGACGATCCCGGCGACACGCCGCTGTTGGCGCAGGAGGAAGTGGATAAGATCCGCTTCCGTGAAGTCAACGAGCAAACGCTCGCCAAGGGCGGCCGGCCGGCCGAGGCGGCGCCCATCTTGCAAGGGATCACGAAGGCGGCTCTGAGCACCGACAGCTTTGTCGCCGCGGCCTCGTTCCAGCAGACCACACGGGTATTGACCGAGGCGGCGCTCTCGGGTAAGCGCGATTACCTCACGGGATTGAAGGAGAACGTCATTATCGGTCACCTCATCCCGGCGGGCACCGGAAGCTCCCATTACCAGGATACGCACCCCGTGGTGACCGAGGACGCCGCGCAAGACTTCTCCGAGGAACTCGCGATAGGCGACGAGAGCGAGAAGCTTATTGAGTCGACGGATAACGGTGAAGAAGAAACGGGCGGCGCCATCGCGTGAGGCGGCGATGGGGCGGATGACGCCTCAGCATTGTGAAATCGCGCCAGAACGGCGTGATATTCCAAGTGTGTGGCGCGGGAGGGCTGGCCTTGCGCGGCAGCCCCTCCCAAAACGCCAGTTGCGGAATCTATGCTGCGGGCATTCAACGCCAAATAGCCGTGAGAAATGCGCCGTTTGCCCTTTTTAAGGGGGTCCAGATAGCGCCTGGAAATTTTTTCCCGGGTTTTTCCCAGAAAAGGGGCAAGGGGTGTTGACAAGCGGTCCGGGATTTGGTATGATCAGTGGCCGCTGACTTGAGAGAGTTTCCTCTGTCTTTACATGCGTCAATTCGAGCCCAGTAAGGAGTACTAGGATCTTGCCAACTATAAATCAACTTGTGCGTAATGCGCGGACGCGGCGGATAGCGAAGTCGAACTCGCCCGCCTTGAAGAAGTGTCCGCAGGCTTCCGGGACGTGCACGCGCGTCTTCACGATGGCCCCGAAAAAGCCGAACTCGGCGTTGCGCAAAGTGGCTCGTGTGCGCTTGAAGAATGGCATGGAAGTAACAGCCTACATCCCCGGCATCGGCCACAATCTCCAGGAGCACTCCCAGGTCATGATACGGGGAGGCCGGGTCAAGGATTTGCCTGGTGTGCGGTATCATCTGGTGCGTGGCGTGCTGGATGCCCAGGGGGACATGGGCGGCCAGGCAAGCACGAAGGACGATGGCGGAAAGAAACTGCACTTGGGGCGGTGGGTTAGCCGGTCCAAGTACGGTGTGAAGAAACCAAAGAAATAAGGGAGCTGGCTTAGAGTCATGCCACGACGTCGCGAAGTACCTAAACGGCCACTGTTGCCGGATCCAAAATATAAGAGTCAGCTTGTCGCCAAGTTCATTAACACGGTTATGCGGTGGGGCAAGAAGAGTGTGGCTGAGTCCATTGTTTACGGCGCGCTGGGCATTATCGCGGAGCGGATGCCAAACGAGAGTGAACTCAGAGTGTTTGAGACGGCGCTGGAAAACGCCAAACCCCTGCTGCAGGTGAAGTCGCGCCGCGTGGGCGGGGCAACCTATCAGGTCCCTGTCGAAATCGCGCCGGCTAACCGGACCGCCTTGGCGTTCCGCTGGGTTATCGGGTTTTCGCGGGGGCGTAGTGAGAAGACCATGGCGGAGCGGTTGGCGGGCGAGCTGATGGATTGCTATAATAACCAAGGCGCAACCATCAAGCGTAAGGATGATACACACCGCATGGCCGAGGCGAACAAGGCTTTTGCCCACCTGCGCTTCTAGACAGTGGCCGGTGGCGGCGCGCTGCCCACGGCGCGCGCCCTGGATCGGCTGCTCCCTTTTCTCTGGATATGTGTGGCGGGCCCTTCTGGGATTGAGAAACGGTTAAACCTTCAACCCAATATGGGTCAGTCAATCCGTCTCCCTTGAAGAATATAGCTCAATCCCCAGGATTGTTGCGCGCCTTCCCATGGGCTGCGTTGGACATGGAGGCGCGTCTGCGTTGCGGGTTTCGGTTGGGGCGGCGCAGGGGGTCGGCGTGCGCGCCGGTGGCGGTATAACAGTTCGTAGTCAAGAAATTTTTTCGCGTAAACACCGTAGTTAAGGAAAGCACTCGTGTCTCGACGCCGTTACCCATTGGAAACTGTTCGTAATATCGGCATCATGGCCCATATTGACGCCGGTAAGACGACTGTGACCGAACGGGTCCTGTTTTATTCGGGCCGGTTGCACCGGGTGGGTGAGGTCCATGAAGGGACCGCAACGACGGACTACATGGACCAAGAGCGCGAGCGCGGCATCACGATTACGTCCGCGGCCACGGCGTGCGAATGGAACAATCACCGGATTAATATCATTGATACGCCCGGTCACGTGGACTTCACGGCCGAGGTCGAGCGGAGTCTGCGCGTGCTGGACGGGGCTGTCGCGGTGTTTTGCGCGGTGGCGGGCGTGCAGCCGCAATCCGAGACGGTGTGGCATCAGGCCGATCGCTACAAAGTGCCTCGTGTTGCGTTCATCAATAAGATGGACCGCGTCGGCGCCGATTTCGCCAAGGCGGTCCAAAGCATGCGCGAGCGCCTCGGCGCCATGCCGGTGCCGCTTCAGATCCCTGTGGGCGAGGAAGAGAATTTCCGGGGCATCATCGACGTGGTCGGGCGGCGGATGGTGACGTGGGAAGGCGAGGGTATTGGCGCCAAGCAGGTCTTCAAGGACATTCCGGAAGATTATGTGGACGCGTTCGAGGATGCGCGCCTTGCCGCGGTCGAGCTTGCGGCCGAGGTGGACGAGGTCGTGATGGACCGGTATGTTCACGAGGAAGACGTCACCGACGAGGAGTTGCGAACGGCGGTGCGTAAGGGAGCGCTCGCCCTGGAAATTGTGCCGGTGCTTTGCGGTACGGCCTTGAAGAACAAAGGGATTCAGCTGTTACTGGACGCGGTGGTTGATTACTTGCCCTCGCCGGTGGAGATGCACGCCATCGTCGGGCATGATCCGAAGGATGAAAGCAAGGAACTCACGCGCGAACCCTCGTACGATGAACCGTTCAGCGCGTTGGTGTTCAAGATCCTGACCGATCCCCACGTCGGCCGCTTGACCTTTGTGCGCGTTTATTCGGGCTGCATTCGCACGGGCAACCAGGCGCTCAATGTCCGCACGGGCCGCAAGGAGCGGCTTGGCCGGTTGTTGGAGATGCACGCGGATGAGCGCATTGAGCTTGAAGAGCTTGGGGCCGGAGACATTGGCGCGGTCATCGGCGCCAAGAAGGCGACCACGGGGGATACGTTGTGTGACCCGGCCGCTCCGATTACACTCATGTCGGTGAAGTTCCCGGAACCCGTGGTTCACGTCGCCATCGAACCCAAGAGCCGGGCCGATCAGGACAAGTTGTCGGATGCCTTGGTGAAGCTGAGCGAGGAAGACCCGACATTTCGCGTCCGGCAGGACGAGGAAACCGGCCAGACGATCATCGCGGGCATGGGCGAGTTGCACCTCGACATTATCTGCGACCGCATGAAGCGGGAATTCAATGTCGCGGCGAACATCGGGCGTCCAATGGTGGCCTACCGTGAAACACTGCGGACACGGTGTGAAGCCGAGGGCCGGTTCGTCCGGCAGTCCGGGGGGCGCGGTCAATATGGCCATGTGCAGTTGGCCCTTGAACCGGGCGAGCCGGGTTCGCATTTTGTATTCGAGAACCAAATCGTGGGCGGGGCTATCCCCAAGGAATTTATTCCCGCCGTCCAACAGGGGGCAAAAGAAGCCTTGGAGAGTGGTATTGTGGCGGGCTACCCCATGGTGGATGTAAAGGTGATTTTACTGGACGGAAGCTATCACGAGGTGGATTCATCCGAGATCGCCTTCCAGGCGGCGGGGTCCATAGCGGTGCGGGAAGCCGCCCGGAAAGGCCAGCCAGTCCTGCTCGAGCCCATCATGGAGGTCGAGGTGGTGTGTCCGGATGAATATACCGGCGAGGTGATCAGCGACTTCAATGGCCGCCGGGGACGTTTGGAAGGCATGGAGCAGCAAGGCAACGTGCGCAAGGTGCACGCGAAGGCTCCGCTGGCCGAGATGTTCGGGTATGCCAACGATATCCGGTCGCGGACCCAGGGCCGGGCGTCGTATAGCATGGAGTTTTCCGGTTACGAAGAAGTTCCGGCCAATATCGCCCGGGAAATTATGGAGCGTAGCGGCGCCGCGTAGCGCCGGGGAAGCGTGGGTAGCCGAAGGCAGGCTGGCGCTTGTGAAAATTGGAGTGTTAGGGAAGGAGACGCGAGTCAATGGCGAAGCAGAAATTTGAGCGGAAGAAGCCGCACGTCAACATCGGCACGATTGGTCACGTGGACCATGGCAAGACGACGTTGACGAGCGCGATCACGAAGGTGCTTGCCGAGACGGGCGGCGCGACGTGGATGGAGTTCGACAGTATAGACAAGGCTCCGGAGGAGAAGGAGCGGGGCATCACGATATCGATCGCGCACGTGGAGTACGAGACGGAGACCCGTCACTATGCGCACGTGGACTGTCCGGGTCACGCGGACTATATCAAGAACATGATTACGGGCGCGGCTCAGATGGACGGGGCGATTTTGGTGGTCGCGGCCGACGATGGTCCGATGGCTCAGACGCGCGAGCACATTTTGTTGGCGCGTCAGGTGAACGTGCCGGCGATTGCGGTGTTTTTGAACAAGGTCGACAAGGTGGACGATCCCGAGTTGTTGGACTTGGTTGAGTTGGAGCTTCGGGAGTTGTTGACGCGTTACGAGTTTCCCGGCGATGATATTCCGATAGTCCGGGGTTCGGCGTTGGCGGCCATGGAGGGGCGGGACCCCGAGATTGGCCATGACGCGGTGTTGAAGCTGATGCAGGAGGTGGACGCCTACATACCCGAGCCGGAGCGCGATTTGGACAAGCCGTTCTTGATGCCGATTGAGGACGTGTTCACGATCACGGGCCGGGGCACGGTGGTGACGGGCGCGATTCAGCAGGGCAAGATTCATGTCCAGGACAAGGTGCAGCTGGTGGGCATGATGGAAAAGCCCATGGACACGACGGTGACGGGCGTGGAGATGTTCCGCAAGATGATGGACGAGGGCCAGGCCGGGGACAACGTGGGCCTGTTGCTTCGTGGCATCGACCGGGAACAGGTCGAGCGGGGCATGGTGGTGGCCGCGCCGCGCAGCATCACGCCGCACACCAAGTTCGAGGGCGAGGTGTACGTGCTGAAGAAGGAAGAGGGTGGCCGGCACACGCCGTTCTTCAACGGTTACCGTCCGCAGTTCTACTTCCGCACCACGGACGTGACGGGCACGTTGAACCTGCCCGACGGTGTAGAGATGGTCATGCCCGGCGACAACGTCACCATCACGGGCGAGTTGATCACTTCCATCGCCATGGACGAGAACCTGCGCTTCGCCATCCGCGAAGGCGGCCGGACCGTGGGCGCGGGCGTGGTGACCAAGATTATCGAGTAAGCGGAGACTGGACAAACCATGCGCGAGAATGTCATACTGCAGTGTACGGAGTGTAAGCGGCGGAACTACACGGCTACGCGCGACAAGCGCAAGAAACCCAATCGCCTGGAGCTGAAGAAGTACTGCCGTTTCGACCGCAAACACACGCTTCACCGGGAGACAAAGTGAAGCCGGATCCGTGTTTCTTTTTGCAGGACTGTAGCTCAATCGGCTAGAGCAGCGGCCTCCAAAGCCGAAGGTTGGGGGTTCGAGTCCCTCCAGTCCTGCCATTCTTTACTATTTCCGTAAGAGGTTCTTATGGCCAAGCAAGCGAGCGCCGTTCAGGCGAAAGCCGGATTTTTTGATCGAATCCGGCAGTTCTTTTCCGAGGTCCAGCACGAAATGACCAAGGTGACGTGGCCGCCTTGGGAAGAACTGAAACACTCCACCGCCATCGTGCTGTTCATGTTGGTTCTGTTTGCCTCCATCATCTTCGTGATGGATAACGTATTCAGCACCATCGTGATGTTCGTCCTGCGGCTGGGCTAGGGGGTCAATACTGGTGGCCGAAGAATACACGCCGGACGAAGAGCCCGGCGCGCCGGAACATGACGGCGAGCACCGCGTCGAAGATGGCGAGCCGGAGGAGCAGGAGACGGAACAGCCCATGCTGGCGCCGGATCCGGACGATGGCGTCCGGCGGCGGTGGTACGCCTTGCACGCCTACTCGGGCCAGGAAGGCTCGGTGAAGAAGAACCTGCTGGCCAACGCCGACCAGGAGGGTCTCGCCCATTTGGTGACCGATGTGTTCGTGCCGATGGAAGAAGTGGCCGAAATCAAGTCGGGCGAGAAGAAAGTGTCGAAGCGGAAGTTCTTTCCCGGATATGTCCTCGTCCGATTGCCGGAGCACCCGGAACAGAACCCCGACCTTTGGCATCTCGTGAAGAATACATCGGGCGTGAGCGGCTTCATTGGCGCCCGTACCGCCCCGGTTCCCCTCGAGGACAGCGAGGTCGAGGCCATTGTTGAGGAGATACGCGGTGAGCGGGAGCGTCCGCGTCCCAAGGTGGCGTTCGAACAGGGTGAACGAGTCAAGATCATTGACGGACCGTTCGCGAATTTTCTGGGTAACATCGATACAGTCAACGAAGAGCGCGGCAAGCTCAAGGTTATGGTTGAAATCTTCGAGCGCCTGACCAGTGTGGAAGTGGAGTTCTGGCAGGTCGAGAAGATGTAACCATGCGCGATTCCCGCGACTGGGGAGTTAGGGTCCCGGGCCGCATGCCGGATCTTGTTTTTTCCGGATCCAGCCAGTGGGAGCCGCGCTAGTGGGCAAGGGACGCCTCATCGCCATTCCTGTCGGCCGGTAATTCCCTAAACCGCACCAAGCGGTTCGGCGGCCCATATGCGGGTGACCCGCGGTCAGTAGAATATCAGCATAAACACGGAGCACCACCATGGCAAAAGGCAAGAGTAAGAACGTAAAGGCGCAGATCAAGTTGCAATGCCCAGCGGGCCAAGCGAATCCGGCCCCGCCCGTGGGGCCCGCGCTGGGTCAGCATGGCGTCAATATCATGGACTTCTGTAAACAGTTCAACGAGCATACCAAAGACAAAGAGGGCTTGATCATTCCCGTGGTCATCACGGTGTTTGAAGACCGCAGTTTCACCTTCATCACGAAGAGTCCGCCGGCGGCGGTCCT
>SKRY01000426.1 GCA_007118235.1 Candidatus Hydrogenedentota bacterium
CGAGATCGCGAAACCCGACGGCGCCTTGCGTGAAGTGCCGGTCGGTGGCGACCAGCATGGGCCGGTCATGATAGGTGCGGAACGCGAGGAGATGCACGCCGCCGGGGGGCAGCGTGACATTGAGAAGGCGTTCCGCCGTGCCTAGGTATACGTCTTCCCAGATGTCGTACACGGTGTAGTAGTTTCGGGATGACATGCCCAGGGGCTCTAAATAGAGCGGCGCCGTGGTTTCTTGTTCCGTATTCCAGTTGAACACGCCCACGATCCACCATTGGCCCACCTCGGATTGCACGGGCAAACTCCACACATGGGGATAGGGCTCGGTGAACAGGTCCACGGGGCGGGCCGGGCGGCCATGGCTGGGGACGAGTTTGCGCAGGGCGGTCCAATCGCGGGCGTCGAGTTCGCTAAAGCGGGCGCCCAGGCTTAGGGTTCCCCCGCTCAATGCCGACGCGGTGAGCCAGTGGCGGCTGAGCGAGGGATGGTTCCCCTCGCCTCCGTGCGGAGGCGTGAGGCTGGGTTGCCAAAGGTACGGGGCGAGGTAATAGCGCCGCGCGGCGAGATTCACGGCCGCCTGGATGCCGCCAAACGCGGTTCCTTCGCTGCTAGGATCCGCCCCCACGCTCATTCCCCGGATACCCATGGCGGACGCCGGCGAAGCGCCCGCCGCGATGATATAGGTGCTGCGGCCGGCCGCCTCCCGCATGGTTCGCGCGGCAAGATTGGTCCACTCGGCCCGCGTCCGGCTGTCATCGGACAGGGTCTCGGTCCACTTCAAGGGTTCCAGCCAGGTTTCACTGCGCAGCAGGTTGAATCGCCACTCATACGTGGCCTCTTCGATCCGGCTCCGGAGGTAGTCCAGCGCGCCGGGCGCGGTGATATCGAGAATCCTCTCGCCGGTCTTTAGTTTGCCGGCATACTCGGGCTTGGGATCCGCCAGCCATTCGGGATGAGCCTCGGCCAGCGCGCTCTCTTGATGGACGATAAGGGGTTCGATAGCGAGGCCGGCTTGCAGTCCGAGCTGTCTCAATTCTTGGGCGACTGGAGCGAGCCCGTCGGGGAAGCGCTCGGCGTCGGGCGTCCAATCGCCAGCGCGCCGCTCCCAGCCCCGGGGAACGAGAAAACCGTTCCAGCCAAAGCGTTGCAGCCGATCCGCCGCCAGCCGGGCCTCGTCAACGATGTCATCCGCCGTGAGCGTGCGGCCCACGCTTTCCGGCCACACGTTGAGCGCGTGGGGCCGGAAGCTGTCGTCGGGGCGGACGGCGTTGGTCACGGCGGTGGCGTTGGCGAACCGCTCCAGGGCGCGATAGGGTTCCATCTCGGATACGGCCAAGTAGAAGATCTCGGATGTGAGCGTTTCGTTGGGCTGCAGTTCAACGGGAGGATCAAACCGGGAGATGGCTTGAAACACGCCAAACCTTCGCGGACTGTCGGGGTCTTGCCTGTCGAACAGCACCTCGCTTTCCGCGCTTTGCTCGGTCAGAAAGCCTGCGAGGATGCTTTGGCCCGTGGCGGAATCGTGAACAAGCGTGTGCCACGCGCCACGGGTTGCATCGGTGGACATCCGGGGCGAGCCATCGCCTTGGTCCAAGGGGTGAGGCTGAAAGAACGTGAGGTCGCCCCGCGCCGCGCCAAACTCGAACTGGCCTTGATCCCGTTGCCGGATCGCCCAGGGCATCAGGGCTTTCACCCGGACGGGTTCGTCCGATGTGTTGTGATAGGTGACCTGCGCCGTCAAGAACGGATGGGTGGGATAGGTCCGCAGCCGCCATTCCCCTTCGCGGGCAAGGAAGTACAACCCCTGCCCCATGCCCAGGGCGTCATCCACCGGCTCACGCATGGTGTCCTCCCCATCCAAGCGAAACGGCGTGGGCGCATCCTCTCCTTCTAGCCAGACGGCGGGCCGGACATTCTCAAAGAGCGGCGATCCGCCCGACAGCCGGACGTCGACCATGCCGCGGCGCTGCACGCTGAGTTCATACCGCTCGGTATTGATGGTCCTGAGTTCCGGACTGGGTCTGTGAGCGCATCCCGTGGCCAAGGCCAGCATCAAACACGCGGCCGCCAGCGCCGCGCCTCTTCGAAGGTGAAGCTTCCCATCCCGTGTTGTCATGCGCGTTACCGTGTTTCGCCGTATCATCCGCCAAAGTCTCGATATAGTTTGCGTTTCTGTTGTATGCCGCCCCGAAAGGAAAATAAACTCGCTTCTATAGTGATCATATTCCGCTCGAATAAGTTCCCCCGATACGCTTCCAGCGAGGCGTTGAGGGGTCTAGCGCTGCGCGGTGGATTGGGAGCGGCGGGGGGCGGCGAGTTTGGCCACGAGAAGCTCGAGGGCGAGTTCGTTGTTCACGCCGGTGGTCCGCAGCATGACCTCGGCTTCCATGCACAGGGCAAAGGCGTCGCGCAGCTTGCGGGGCCCCAGCTTCTCGGCGAGGGGCCGGACGTTCTTGACCTGAAACTGCGGCAGTTTTCCCACACCCTCCCCGCTGGCCACCGTATAGGCGGTCTTCAACAGCCAGTTGATGAGGCCCATGATCTCCATCTCGTGCTTGCCGAGTTCGAGCAACTGGCGCAAACAGCGAATGGCCTTTCCCGTTTCCGAGTGCGCGATGGCGTCGGTCAGCGCCCAGACCTCTTCCTCGGCCACATCGGCGCAGGCCGCCTCCACGTCCGCGGCGCAAATGCGTTCATTGGAGCCCACGTAATCGCACACCACGTTCACGGCGTTCAACACATCGCCCAGACGGAAGCCGGTGCGGGCAATGAGGGCCTTCACGGCCGCCGGTTCCATGGTCTTGCCCTTGTTTTCGACTTCCTTGTTTACCCAGAGGCTTACCTCGTGCTCCTTTAGTTCAGGGCACTCAAGGACGAAGGCGTGTTTTTCGCATGTCTTGAAAAACTTCTGGCGGCGGTCAAGGCTATTGCAGATCAGGATGAGCCGGGTATGTTCGCTGGGCGATTGAATGTAGCGCAGGAGGTGTTCGGCCGCCTTGCCGGTCTCGAACTTCTCGGCGCTGCTCACCACGATAACGCGCACAGGCGCAAGGAAGGGAAAGGTCTCGGCGGTCTCCACGATCTCTTTCACGTCGCTCTCGTCGCCATGGAAATGGCTATAGGCGAGGTCCTTCAGAGATGGGTCCACGAAGCGATCCACCAGCTTCGTGGTAATGTGTTGCGCCAGGACCGGCTCATAGGATGGGTTCCGCGCCCGGGGATGTTTGTAAGGGCACAGCACATACACCGGGCGCGGCGGCTCCGCGTCAATGGTGTTCAGAAATTCGAGGCCGTTCATGGCTCACCAAGGGTCGATGGTTTGATGGAAGATTCGGGAGGCGAGCACTTCAAGGGCCTCGGAAGCGGCGCGGTTTTCTTCTTCGCTGGCGAAGGAGCGCACCGACGGCAGGAACACTTCCGCGTTGCCCCGGAGCCGGCCGCTGCGTTGGCCCGTGGCGAGGGTGTAGTAACTGGTTTCTCCGGTAAGCTGCTCATCTTGCCACACCACCTCGCCGGTTTCTTGATCGATGACGCGGGCCGCGGCGGCCACAACCAAGATGAACTGGCTCACGTTGTCATCCTGATCAAAGGTGAGCCCCCGCAGTTGGTAATCCAGGATCACCCCTTCCAAGACAAGATCGGCCCGGTCTTCATTGACCACCCGCAGCCGGCCATCGTGAAGAAATTTGCGTGTGACCGCGTTGGTGAGCGGCGCCTGGAAGTCGTATTCTTGGCTTCGGTTCTGAAACGGCTTCACGTGGATGGTCTGAAAACCGGGGTCAAGCGCGCTTCGCGTGGTATAGCCACATCCCCCCGTCAACGCGGCGATGATCACCGCCACGGCAAGCGCCCCCAACGGCTTCATGGTTTAATAACCCCCGAGCTGTTCGGCAAAGGGTTGATGCTGATCGCCGTGTTCGGCCAGCCATTCACGGGCGGACTCGGCCGCTTCCGTGCCGGCGAACTGGTCCACGAGAATCTCGTAGTAGATATGAGCTGAGTCAAACTGCCGCCGCCTCTCGTAGAATCGGGCCGTCTTGAGACGTTGTTGCGCGATGTTCTCACGCATTTCCAAACGTCTCTCCTGCAACTCGTCCACGCGCTCATCGCCGGGATAGCGCTGAATAAAGTCCTCGATGGCGTTGATGGTCAGGCGGCTGGGCGATTGGTCATACGCCGGGGGCAACGTGCTGGCGTAATAGGATTCCACCAAGCCGTGGCTGGCGTCCGGCACCCACGCCGTGCCGCTGTAGTCCTCCACGACGCGGCGGTACTCGTAGGCCGCCTCGATGTATTCATCGAGGGCCTGGTGACACCGGCCGACCTTGTACTGCGCTTCCGCAGCGGCCTCGGTGAAGGGCTGGTTATCAATAACCATGTTGTACACTTCGATGGCTTGACGCAGGGGCTGTGTCCGGAACCAAGCGAACCGCCGGTCCATCCGCTCCAGGCCTTCCTCGTAAAGCGCGTCGCCGATGTCGTATTGCCGCTGAATCACCTCGTCATGTAAGCCGCTGGCGGGGTAATTCGCGACCACCTGCTGAAACTCTTGCGCAGCCCGGTGATACCGGCCCCAGCGGTAGAGGATTTCGCCGCGCAGGAACTGGTTCTCGTCGGCGTACTCCGTATCGGCGTAGTATTGCGTGAAAAGGTCGGTCTCCCCCAGCGCCTGCCGGTAATCGCCTTCGAGCATGAGCCCGCGAATATGCTCGATCTGCAACTCGGGCGTCTCCCGGGGCAGGTTGCGAAGATTGATAAACTGGCCGATCTGCGGGCTCCACACCCACTGAGCCACGGCCTCCATCTGCAACGAACACAGTATCGCCACCACGGCGGCGGCTTTGACGGCTATAAAACGCGTGTTCACGGCTTTCCATGACCTCCAGCGGCCGCGGTGCAACGGCCTGTTGTATTGCCTGTGCCGACAGTCCTTGTTTCCCGTTCCCATTGGCGGAAACACCGGCGCACTATCGCCATAATGCCATGCGATTTTCAACCTATAGTAGCAGCATGCGCCCTTCCGAAACAATGAGAATCTCCC
>SKRY01000064.1 GCA_007118235.1 Candidatus Hydrogenedentota bacterium
CCCAGGTATGGGGCGAGGCCGTGTCAAAGCCGCCCAAGAGCAGAGTGGGCTCGCCTTGAAATTGCCAGTAGCGGGGATTGTCATCCCACGGCCGAATGGCTTCCCCCGCCGCCGCGAAGCCCGTGAAGACCGCGGCCATAATCCAGACGATGCCGGGGGCGGCCCCCCAATGTTTACGTTCGCGCATGAGCAAGCTCCTTTACGAGGTTTGGGATACCCCACGATTCTTCAAACCGCCGATGGCCTCCGCCGCCATTCGCCCCTGCCGTTACGTTGGCGATAAGGCGTAACCGAGTATACGGGCGCGCGGCAGACTACGCAAATCGCGTCCGGCTTCCGCAGTGTATTTTGGAAGATGGGCTTGATGATGTATGCTATGGGCAAACCTGTCTTCTTGAAGCACAGCACTCTGTAAGGGGAACCAGCCTGATGCGTCAATACAACATCGAACTTGAACCGCACCGTCTTCCCGATCATTGGTACAACATCGCGCCGGACATGCCGGGGACCATGGCGCCGCCGCTTCATCCCGGGACCATGCAACCGCTGAATCCGGACGACCTGGCGGCGATTTTTCCGATGGGGCTTATCCAGCAGGAGATGAGCACGGAGCCCCAGATCGCAATCCCGGGTGAGGTCATGGACATCTACCGGCTGTACCGGCCCACGCCTTTGCGCCGCGCGTACCGCCTCGAGGATGCGCTGGAAACGCCCGCCCGCATCTATTACAAGAACGAGAGCGTGGCGCCCTCGGGCAGCCATAAGATTAATACCGCCATCGCCCAAGCCTACTACAACAAAGCCGAGGGCATCTCTTCGATGAGCACCGAGACGGGCGCGGGCCAATGGGGGACGGCGCTCTCCATCGCGTGTCAGATGTTCGGCATCGCGTGTCAGGTGTACATGGTGCGGGTTAGTTACAATCAAAAGCCCTACCGGCGTTCGCTCATCCAGACCTATGGCGGTAATGTCATGCCCAGTCCCAGCGACACGACAGACAGCGGGCGGGCGTTCTTGAAGGAAGACCCGGACACCACGGGAAGTCTTGGCATGGCGATTAGCGAGGCCGTCGAGGTGGCGGTGAAAAGCGGGGGCGCCACGAAATACGGCTTGGGCAGCGTGTTGAATCACGTCCTGCTCCACCAAACCGTGATCGGTGAGGAAACCCTGCTGCAGATGGCCAAGGTGGACGAGTATCCCGATGTGGTTATCGGGTGTTGCGGGGGGGGATCCAATCTGGCGGGTATCGCGTTCCCGTACTATGGCGATGCGAAACGGAAGGGGCGCTCCATCGAGTTCATCGCCGTGGAGCCCACCTCCTGCCCGACGCTCACGCGGGGCCATTACGCTTACGATTTCGGCGACACCGCCAAGATAACCCCGCTCCTCAAACAGTACACGCTGGGCCACAATTTCATGCCGCCAGGCATTCATGCCGGTGGATTGCGCTATCACGGCGTGGCGTCGCAAGTGGCGCACCTCGTGCGGGAAAAGGCCTTCAAGGCCGTGGCCGTGCCCCAGAATCCGGTGTTCGAGGCCTGCGTCCTGTTCGCCCGCACGGAAGGTATTCTCCCCGCTCCGGAGACGGGACACGCCATCCGCGCGGCCGTGGACGAGGCGCTGAAGTGCCGGGAAAGCGGCGAAGCCAAGACCATTCTCTTCAATCTCAGCGGCCACGGCCATTTCGACATGAGCGCGTACGAGGCGTACCTCTCGGGCAAGCTGACCGATATTGAGCTGGATGACGCCGTGCTTGACGCCGCCGAGGCCCAGATACCGAAGGTTTCGGTGTAGTAAAGAGAGCCATCCCCTTTGTCCCCCTTCCAAGGGCGAACCGTATCGCCGCCTTCCAGGCGGCTTATGTGCCGGCAAGATGCCGGCGGTACGAATCGTTCCCCCTTTGAAGGGGGGCCTTTGGGGCAGGGGATGTCTCCTGGATTATCAACGCCACGTCGAGCGACACAACCCATACTCAAGGAGAAGAGGACCCTTCTCTACGCATGTTTGACCCCTCGGGCGATCCCCAGTACAACCCGCGCAACTATTCACGCGCCCAAGCGAGTGCGTGGACCGTCTACACCCGCCTCCTTGGCTACGCGTGGGAATACAAGGCCCGCTTATTCGTATCGCTTCTGTTCGCGGTGGTGGTGTCGGCTTCCTTTGGCGGCATGATTCTCAGCGCGGGGTACGCGGTGAAGGTCATCTTGGGCGATGAGGACGAGGTCGCCGAGTTGACCGCGCACTACACGGAGATCGTTTCCTCCTATCAAGAGCGCATGGAAGCCGCCGTGGGCTGGGCGCCGCAAGACGCGGCCCTGCGTTTTGAGAATCTTATCTGGGACATGCGGGCCGACCCGATGCAAGGGCTGGCGATTGTGGGCGGCGTCTTGATTGTCTTGGCCGTGGCGGGGGCGTTGGCCCGGTTTGTTCAAGAGTACTACGCGGGCAGTATTGGCGCCAGCATCTGCGTGGGTCTCGGCGAGCGCATGTACCGGAATATCTTGGGTCTATCGCTCGCCTTCTTCGAGAAACGCGATTCCGGGGAGATTATTGCCCGCTTCACCAACGATATTTTCATGGTGAACCGCGGTTTGGCGAGTGTGCTGGTCAAGCTGCTCCGCGAACCGCTCAAAGTCGTTCTGTTCCTGGCCATCGCGCTCTGGATTGATCCCTTTCTTACGCTCGTTGGCCTATGCGTGCTGCCGCCCGCCGCCTACGCCATCGTCACGATCGGCAAGAAGGTCAAGCGGAGCATGCGGCGGTCGCTGGAGAAGATCGCCGCCATGGCGGGCGTCGCGAGCGAGAGTTTCCGCGCCATCTCCATCGTGAAGGCCTTCGGGATGGAGAATTACGTCATGAGCCGGGTGGAGGGCGAGTTTGGAAAGCTCCGCCGTTACCTGCTCAAGCTCGTGAAGCTTAACGCCGCCGCGGGTCCCATTACCGAGGTGCTCCTGACCATTGGGATCGTCGCGTTTATTCTGGTTAGCGGCCGCCGGGTCATTGCGGGCGACATCGATGGGGGCGACCTGGTCATGCTCTACGGCGCCCTCGCCGCCATGCTGGACCCCATCCGGAAGCTCTCGACCGTGAACAACCTCATCCAGTCCAGCATCGCCAGCGCCGAACGCGTGTTCGAGTTCATGGACGAAGAGCCCGATGTGAAGGAAGCCCCGGACGCCGTCGAGCTGAAGCCCCTTCAACACGAGCTGCGTTTTGACAACGTGCGCTTTTCCTACGATGGCGAGCGGGATGTATTGTGCGATTTGAACGTAAGCATTGGCAAGGGGGAGATGGTGGCCTTGGTGGGATCCAGCGGAGCAGGGAAGAGCACGCTGATCAAGCTCATCCCTCGGTTCTACGATGTGACGGGCGGCGCGCTTACCTTCGATGGAATCGATATCCGCACCGCCACGCTGGAGAGCGTGCGCAATCAGATCGGCATGGTGACGCAGGACACCGTGCTGTTCAACCAGTCGATTCGCGAGAACATCCGGTTCGGAAATCCCGCCTATGGAAATGAGCAGGTCGAGGCCGCCGCCAGAGCCGCCTACGCGCACGCGTTTATCGAGGAATTGCCACAGGGCTACGACACGCCTATTGGAGAAAGCGGCGTCTTTCTCTCCGGCGGGCAACGCCAACGCATCGCGATAGCGCGCGCTCTGCTGAAGGACCCCGCCATTCTGATTTTGGACGAGGCGACCTCTAGCCTGGATTCGGAGAGCGAGCGCATGATCCAGCAAGCCATCGACGCCTTTGTCGTGGGGCGAACCAGCATCGTCATCGCCCACCGCCTCTCCACGATACAGCGCGCCAACCGCATCCTGGTCCTTGACGAGGGCCGCATCGTGGAGGAGGGGCCCCACAAGGACCTGCTGGCTCAAGGCGGGCTCTACTGCCGTCTGTACGAAACCCAATTCGCGGATCCAAGCCGAACCGAAACCGCGTGATCTCAACGCCAAAGCGTGCTATTCCTCGCTCCATTGCACGGCCGCTTGCCGGATGTTCCATACGAGATACACGCCTCCTCCGACCAGCGCATTGCCCAGTATCAAACCGAACGTAGCCAACGAAATCGCCACGGCTTGCTCTGGTTGTATGCCCGCCATTCCAAACAAAACCACGCTGCTCCATTCCCGCAAACCGATGCCCGCAATGGATACAGGAACCATGACCACGGTGTTTATGATGGGACTTATGACGAACAGGACATAGGGATCGATGTCGATATGGAGGGCCTCGCAGACAATGATCTTCACCACCACGGACAAGAGTTGAAAGACGATTGAGACGCCGAAGCTTAACCACAATGTGGACCGCCTCGATGCAATGTCCGCCAATACGATGAGGAGTTTCCGCATTCCCTTCTCCAAGAAGGGAAGCCGCCAAACCGGCAGAAAGGTTAGGGTTGCGCTCAGAATGGCGTGCATGCGTTGCGGAAAGCCAATAGCGAATAGCGACACTGCTGTTCCGGCGGTGACACATAGAAGTATGCCGCGCAGCGCGGGTGTCGGCCACAGCAGAGGAATGTTAAGCAGAAACGCCACACTAGCTATCGTCCATAGCGCTGTGAGTCCAAGCGCTCGCTCGGCGAGCACGGACGAACCGCTGCGCAGCAACCGGCCGGTCGACTTGTGGGCAAGCGCGATGCGAATCACATCGCCTCCCACCGTGCTTGGGAGATAGACATTGAAAAATGAACCAATATAGTATATCGCGAGTAACCGGAAATAGTTGATGCGCAGATTGACGCTGGAAAGGAGAAGCCCCCATCGTGCGGTGCTTATGAAGGTTCCGGCAATAACAAGCGCAAACGCCAGCCCATAGTGGGACAAGCTCATTTCGCCAAATAGGGACAGCAGGGGATCCACGTCAATGAAGTAGAGGAGACCGGCCAATAGAAGGCACGCCCCGATAACCCGAAGTCCCAGACTGAGGCCGCGGCTCATGACTCAGAACTCCGGGAAAGCGTGGCGGCAGTGCACATATGTGGTACCCCTTGGCGTGATTCCGCCGATGAAAGACAGGCGCGTGGCGGCCATCGCTCAGCTAGACATGGGTTTGTGGAAGAAAGCCCCGGATCGGTCGCTTCTTCGGATGATTTCGGGATCAAGCTCACGTTCCTCGAAAAATTCATGGACGGCGCGGCGGCATCCAGGCCACCTCTTCTCGCTGCCGTAATCATCAATCACAATCGCTCCCCCTGGCGTGACTTGGTCATATAGCTCGCTGAGAACGCAATACACCGAATCGTACAGGTCCACGTCAATATGAAGAATGGCGATGGTCCCAATGGCCTCCCGGTGTTGGGGAAGCGTTTCGTTGAACCAACCCGGTATAACACGCACATTCTCAAGCGACGAACCAGCGCGTTCGTGGGCCCGCCGCACGTAACTCTGGTCGGCCGCCAGAATCCCGGAATAGTACCGGTCCTGGACGCCTGCCCCGTCCTTCTCGCTGGGCTGAGGCAACCCCTCGAAAGAGTCGAAGAGCCACACGGGCCGGGGATCGGAAGGTTCATGGGATTGAAGGAGCGCGTTCACAAGAGCGGAGGAGCCCCCTTTCCACACGCCACATTCCACATATGCCCCCGCAATCCCGTTCTCGATACATCTCAACGTAAGGGAATACAGGGCATAAAGCCGTGGAATGGAGACTCGCGTGTAGCCGCCTTTCAAGGGGAGGGCCCTCCGAATGAAGTCCAAGGTGGAGCGATCCGCCTTGCGCCATAGAAGCGCGAACGAGTCGATCAGTCCTTTCCCTTTGTTAAGGGTATATACCACGATGGGAGATTCAGATATCGTTGAAGCATTCGGCATGGAACTTCCTCTTGAATGATTGACCTTACAGGGCGCCAGTATACGCTCTACACAAAGCGATCACGGATCTTGCATCTCGTATACAGAAACTTGCCACTGCCAGAGGCGGGAATATCGTCTACAATATCCCACTCAACCGCAACAGCGCAACCCATCAGTTCCCGGAATTTGGATTCAATATCGATGCGTTGGGATTCGAACTTATGGATATCTCGTGTGACTAATCGAACTCGTAGCGCACCGTATTCTTCTTGGACGATTTGAAACTTCTCTATGAAGTCCCGGAAGTACAGTGCATGGACCAATGCCTGACCACTCACGAGATCTCCGTTCTCATTACGAAAAAACTCTATTGTTCGGCCCTCTATGGAACGAAATCCTAGGGTGTTCCGGCCGCAAGAGCACTGAGGGGAAGAGATCGGCTGCGCAAAATCCCCGATGTCATAGCGAAGCAGGGGCATCGAGTAGTTGGTGAGAGCAGTGAGGAGAAGCCGTCCATCCACTACCTCTACATAGTGCGTCCACGGAAAGGTGTGTAATCCTTCGTGGCGCTCGCATTCAATCGCGACGGTGCCGACCTCCCGAGAACCATATTGATTAAGCACGGGACAGCCAAAAACGGCTTGGGTTCTGGCGCGAATGTGCTTATGTAGAGTCCCCGCCGTGGAGATGATTACTCGCGGAGATTGTACTTCTATGCCGTGGGTTGTTATGAATCGTGAAAGGACATCCAATACTTCAACATAGGACCATATGAGTGTCGGCCGATGACGATTGATGGCTCGACAAATATCATAAAGTTTGTCATTCGTGAGTTCAAAACAGTTTATGAAGACGCGATTGTAAAATAGATTCCTAAGAGAATTTGAAACACCTTCGCTATTCTTGCGAATATCAATATCAGATCCCCATAGAGCGACTTCGTTTTGGCCTAGGGCCTTTCCAGCAAGGTAATTGGAATATAACTTATTGGCGACCACATTGGTTTCATAGTGAGCCCGATCTTGTAGGAAAACCAGGGGTCTGCCACTAGAACCACCGCTCGTATTTCGATAGGGACGCCGTTTCTGGGCGTCATCGGATACGAAGGCGTCATAATTCGAGCGGATGATGTCCTTTGTTAACGGTGGGATAGCGCGAAACGTTTCCAAAGAGAAGGGTCGAGAGAGGGCGGCCTCATTAACGACCGGGTAATTGCGATAGTAAGGCACATTCTGGATGCAATGTTGCAGTAGTTTGCATAGCCGGGCTGTCTGGCGTTGATGCAGCTCATCAGCGGATAGGTATTCCCAGGAGAGCGCCTCGGAGAATGCGGCGCCGGCTTTGGGGTAGAGGGTGCGCAAAAGAATGTTGAGTAGGGGTTTTCGCATGGGGTTCATGGAGCGATATTCGGCATAACGTGACGGATCCCGATGACGTCTCGGCCATGGGCGCGTTGTTTGTAAGCGTATGCAAGGATCCGGCTCTGTATTCGGGCGCGATTGGCGATAACAAAGCGCTTGAGTGAACCGGAGTATGAAGCCATAGTACGGAATATGGGGAGTATTGAATGTCCACGGGGATTCATTTGCGATAGACCGGGCGCTAGGCTGGGCGGCGATACATGGAAAACAGCCTATAATACGCTTCGGCGGTTGTTCTCCAGCGCATGTTTTCGGCCAAGATTCGGCTTTGCTTCGCCATTTGGCCCCGCAGGGATTCATCGTGCAATAACCGTTCAATCGCGCGGGCAATCGCGTCCGCATCTTCCCTGGGGACCACAATACCGTTTCCGTCCACCAGTTCCGCGGCGCCCGTGTCGGTGGTAATGATCGGCAATCCCGAAGCAATCGCTTCATGGGTTACGTTTCCGAGCGCTTCGTTGAGAGACGGCAAAACAAATATGTGGGCCTTTTGATAGTAGTCAAGCAGTTCCGAATGTGGAACGGAGCCCTCAATGGATACTCGCGCCCCTATCCCCAAGGCGTCGGCTTCCGCCCTTAGGCGGTCGCGCAACGGACCATCGCCCACGATGTACACGTGAAGCCTGGGATGCGAATCACGCACTTTGGCCATGGCCCGAAGCAGATAGGAAACGCCCTTCCGTTCTATCAAGCGGCCGACAAAGAGAAGATTGTAGGACTCGCCATCTTGTTGCATGGCGCCATTGGGATGGAATTCCTCGCAAGATATCCCGTTGTAAATGACAGAGATCTCTCTTTGGGGCGATGTCCGGCGAGCGAGTTCCCGCAGGTCCTTGCTAAGCGCCGTGACATGGTCGGCCTTCTTCCATACGATACGGCTAATGGTTCGGAAAACCACATGATCCAAGAGTTTGAAGCGAGAGTTGTATCCGGGGACATCGCTTCCGCGCAGGCTGATGATATAGGGTTTGCCAAGGAGATAGGCGATTACGCCACATGGTATGCCAAAAAACGCCAGGATAAGGTCGAACGCATGTTCTTTGCATAGCGTTCGACAGAAGCGCCATGCCTTCCAGGAGTAAATAAGCAAGTCCCGGTTGGTTTGGTAGTGAAGATTACCCTTCTTTCCAATATCGAGAAAATGAATCGTGATATTTCCGTGGGGCGTTTCCGTACGTTGCTCATCCGTGGAGGAGGTCACCAGTGTAATGTCCAGATCGCCGAAGTGCGCGAATTCTCGAAGCAAGTACTGAGCCGCATTGCCCGCCCCGCCACCTAACGGCGGATACTCATAGTTGAGCATGAGAATCCGGAGCGGCCGGGTCATCCCATCCGCTCCCGTATGGTATAGATGGGCTTGCGCTGGCTTTCGTAGTAGGTTCGCACGTTAATTTCGCCAAGGAGCCCCATACCCAAGAGCTGAAGGCCGCCGAGAACGAAGAAGATAGTGAGATACATCCACGGGTTGTTGGTGATGTTATGCCCGGGGACTATCAACTTCAGTCCGGCCGCGATTGCGCCGAAGGCGCCGCCCGCCATTATGGCGTACAATCCCCATTTGCCAAAGACCTGCATCGGTTTCGTGCTGTAGGAGAGTAGGAATTTCACGGTGATGAGGTCCAATAGCACCCGCACAACGCGGTTCATGCCGTATTTGGAGTTACCGTGCTCACGGGGCCTGTGGTTCACCTGCACCTCGGTGACGCGCGCGCCGGTCCAATGCGCTAGAGCCGGCAGGAACCGGTGCAGTTCCCCGTACAAGTTCATATCGTCAATAACTTGCCGGTGGTAGGCCTTGAGAGTACAGCCGTAATCATGAAGATGCACGCCGGTTATCCATGATATGAGCGAATTCGCAACGCGGGAGGGCAGTTTCCGGGAAAACCAGTGGTCGCGCCTTTCAGCGCGCCACCCGCTGACGACGTCATAGCCCTCGTGAATCTTCTCCATCAACACTTTGATGTCCGCGGGATCGTTCTGCAAGTCCGCATCCATCGGGATGATGACATCCCCCTGGGCCGCGTCGAAGCCGGCCGCCATGGCCGCCGTCTGGCCAAAATTGCGGCGCAACGCCACCACGCGCACTTTCTCTGGAGCGCCATGGTGTAGTTCGCGGCATACCTGAAGCGAGTCATCCGTGCTGCCGTCATCGACAAAGATGATTTCGCACCACGAATGCGGCGTTTCGCGCAACGCCCTGCTTAGCTGCTCATGAAGCGTTCGGATTGAGTCCGCCTCGTTGAACACAGGTATCACAACAGATATGGAGTAACGTGTTTCGGCGCTCATGCGTGATGTTCCCTCGGCCCGGAATTTGGCCTGATGGTACTGTACGGACACCGGCCAAAGCAACTCTCCGGGCGCTTCCTAACACAGCGGCCCCGCGGCGTTGGCCCATTGGAGCCTGAGCCGCGGGGCGCTGGGAGCTTCCCTGGGGATTTCCGTTAGTGCATCTCCACTTCACAGGAGCCGATGCCGCCCCGGTAGAAATTGAACTGAACGTTGGGGTGGTCGGCGAGCAGGCTCATTGGCACGGCGCTATCCGGGATCTGCCTGCCAATCATGAAAGTGGTCAGCCGCATGCCGAACGGGTTGTCATGCATCCCCGCCTGCCAGATGGATACTTTGTCCGTCTTCCAGGTCTCGACGGGACCCACCGTGGTGGCTTGGGTGGGGACTTCCGAGATGCGGCCGCCGCCGGAAGTCCGGGCGTTTTGCATGATGGTCATGGGATGCAAGTCCACCAGGCGCGTGCCCAGCTTACGGTACTCCGCCGGGCTAGGCGGCTCGTTGGCGTAGGCGCCCTCCCGCTTGACGGGGTCGTTGAAGGCCCAGTGCTTCACATCACCTTGCCCCCCTTGCATCACAGCGCAACGCATGCTATCAAAGCTCGCGGAAAACGCGGAGAGGTCCCCGGTGGGGAAGAGCATGTTCTCCTCTGGCATGCGCAGGGCGGGCTCCATCCGGTTGAAGCACAGCTCCATGTCGGCTTTCTTGAACGACATGGGATGGGATTCGGGCACGGTTTGGCCGTCAAGCACCCACTCGTCCATCCCCCAAAAACAGGCGCCCTTCTTGCCAAGATTCAATTCGAGGCTGTTCACAAGCCGCGCCACCAAGGACAATTGTTCCGTCGGACCGATGGGACCGCAAACCCCAACGGGATTGTCCGGCGTGGACTGCTTCCAAGCCTCGATATACTCGAGAGCCTCGGCGAGATAGAACTCCTCCAGGGTGTCGTAAAACACCACCTGGAACCCCGGCCGCGACAGTTGCAGCATGTCCTTCTCGGTCAGATCGGCTGCATCGTTGAGCAGTTCCCGATCCAGCGTCGTGAAGTCCCACCACTCCGGCGCCACCACGCTTTTCGCTCGCATACCTGTTTCTCCTTCTCGTTTACTTGAGTTTCCATTTGCCTGTATCCCTTGTTCCGAGAATAGCCCCTCTCCGCAAGGTTGGACCGCCGTCCCTGGAGCGTCTCTCTCCCGCAAGGAAAATCCATCATAGTGTGACCGGCCACATCATTGGAATCAAACCAATCCCCCCAGCGCACGCTGTCTCCATGACTTTTGTAATCTCAATTGATACAATAACGGGCGTCAGTATACATCATATGGGGAGGTTCGTGGAGTTTCCTCAAGGGCTGGTTCCCTGCCAATCCAGCGGCCGTGAGGCTCCAAGGCGTTCATTTCTCGAAAAATTTCGCCGGTTTTCCAACCGTACGTACAACCAAGAAAGGAGTAGTGTGTAATGGAACTCACCGTTGTCGGTTCCGTGGCGCTTGACACCGTGGAAACCCCGTTGGGTAAGAATGTTGAGGGCCTTGGCGGCGCGGCCACGTTTTTTTCGCTGGCCGCGGCCAATTATGTGCCAGTCCACATGGTAGCCTGCGTGGGACAAGATTTTCCAGACGAGCATGTGAGTTTGCTCAAGAGCAAACAAATCAATCTCGAGGGTCTTGAGGTGATGGAAGGCAACACCTTCCGCTGGGCGGGCCGTTACCACCAAGACATGAACAACCGCGACACCCTCGACACGCAGTTAAACGTGTTCGAGCAATTCCATCCCAAGTTGCCGGCGGCCGCCCAACAGGCCCCGTTCTTGTTCCTGGCCAACATCCATCCCGCGCTTCAGCTTGAAGTGCTCGAGCAGTCCAAGGCCACGTTCAAGGGATTGGACACGATGAACCTGTGGATCGAATCCGAACTTGATCAGCTCAAGAAGGTGCTGGCGCAGGTGGACGCGCTGATCATTAACGACTCCGAAGTGGAACTCCTCACGGGCGAGCGCAATCTGATGAAAGGCGCCCGGGCCATTGAGAAGATGGGGCCAAGGACCGTTGTCATCAAGAAGGGCGAACACGGTTGCCTGCTGGTGCAAGGGGAGCAGATCTTCATCGTTCCGGCCTTCCTGCTTGAAGAAGTGGTGGACCCCACCGGCGCGGGAGACAGCTTCGCGGGCGGCTTCATGGGCTATCTGGCGCAACTGGGCGACACCAGCTTCGACAGCCTGAAGAAGGCCATCGTTCACGGAACCGTCGTAGCCTCTTTCACGTGCGAGAAGTTCGGCCCGGACCAGGTGGCGGCCATCACCGAGCAAGACATCGCGCGCCGTTTCGAGCTTTTCAAGCAAATGACAGCGTTCTAAGCCGGCGTTTTCTTCATCCCCGGCGCCAAGCGCGGCGCGAAGCCCCGATCTTCGCGCCGCGTTTTTCACGTCAGACCAACCCCGGAGGCGTCCCTGGGGAACGGGGAAGGGGAGCTGATGCGGGCGCCGTCCACCTGGCTGCTCGAATGCCTCCCAACAGGGGGCCCGCGGCGCTCCCAATATCCGCCAAAGGGCCCGAGCCCGGTTTGCCTCATTACCGGGGCATGTGTTACAGTAAGCGCGCTAATTCACACGCTGCACGTCCAGTTTCTTTTTATCTTCCCGGTGGGTTCAGTTCATACGGCGCGGCCGGACAATTGATTAATGGAAGGGGAATGTTTTGAGTCGACTTTTGATAGCTGGCAATTGGAAAATGAATCTCTTGGTGGGGGAAGCGGTCGAGTTGGTCACGACGCTCAAGAATCAACTCGCCGATGCGGAGGCGGAGGTTGTCGTTTGCCCGGCCTTTCCCGCGCTGCATGCGGTAAGCCAAGTCCTGAAGGACAGCCCCATCGCCGTGGGCGGCCAGAATTGCTACAGCAAGGAAAGCGGAGCCTTCACGGGCGAGGTTTCCCCGCAAATGCTCAAGGACGTGGGCTGTACCTGGACGATTATTGGACACAGCGAACGGCGGGAAATCTTCGAGGAAAGCGACGAATTCCTCAACGAAAAGCTGCATTTCGCCCTGGATTCCGGGTTAAACGTCATGTTTTGTGTTGGAGAGACCCTTGAGCAGCGTGAAGGCGGCCAGATGAATGACGTACTCACCCGTCAAGTCAGCAAAGGCCTCACAGGAATCAAGGAGCAGCAATTCGAGCATATCGCCATTGCCTACGAGCCGGTGTGGGCCATCGGAACGGGCGTGACGGCCACCCCGGACCAAGCCGAGGAAGCCCATGCCTTCGTGCGGCAGCTTGTCCGCGATCAATTTGGTGAAACCGTGGCCAGCGATTTGCGGATCCAGTATGGTGGAAGCGTCAAGCCGGATAACGCCGGTGAGCTGATGGGCAAACCCAATGTCAACGGCGCCCTTGTCGGCGGCGCGTCCCTGAAATCGGAGAGTTTCATTGGAATCGTTCGCGCCAGCCAAGGCGCGTAACGGAGGTAATTGATTGTGACAATGTGGGAATATCTGTTTCGATGGGAAACGCTGTGGTGGACCTTGATCGCCCTGTACATCCCCACGTGTCTCGGCCTGATAGCCCTTGTGCTCCTTCAAAAAGGCAAGGGTGTCGGGTTCGCGGGCGCCTTCGGCATGGGGGCCGGCAGTGAGGCTGTCTTCGGACCGCGAGGGAGCGTGAACTTCCCTGTGCGCCTCACGTATATATTGGCCACTGTGTTTATGGTTCTGTCGCTCACCATGTCGCTTGTAGCGGGACGGCTTGGGATGGGCATCGCGCCCGAAGCGCTGGATCCGGCCGCTCAAGCTCAGTTGGAAGAAGAGGAAATTGAGGGTGAAGGGTTTGGCGGTTTCGACGTCGAGGATATGGATCCCGAGGTCCCCATGGAGATGCCGGCCGTCGAAGACCTTGAGTTCACGGACCCAGAGGCCGATTCCGAAGTTGACACGGAGCCCGAGAGTGAGCTGACTCCAGAGCCTGAAGTAGAGCCGGAAATCGAGCCAACCCCCGAGGATGAGCCGGAGACGGACCCCGAAGGGGAACCGGCCGAGGAAGAAGGGGAGGAGCTTGACCCCGAGGCGGATACCGAACCTGAGGACCCAGACGATCCCGGCGCCGAAGAGGCTGGCGATGAAGAAGATGCCGAGGCGGACGAGGACATTGAACAGACCGGCGAGGAAGAGTCGGAGTCTGAACAGCAGTAGCAGGCTGCGCGTCCGTGCAACAGAATACTTGAAGCGGCCCAAAGCTAGGTCTCATTGCTTTGGGCCGCTCTTTCACCCAGCCCCGCCATTTTCGACGAATCGCGGGGCTTCCGGCACCCGAGGGTAGGGCACAGCATGGATCGGATAGTGATACGGGGGGGGAAACCCCTTCAGGGAACCATACACATACGCGGCGCCAAGAATAGCGCACTGCCGCTCATGGCGGCGTGTCTGCTTGCGGAGGAGCCGTGTACACTCCATAACATCCCCTGTCTCCATGATGTCTTCACGATGGATAAGCTCCTGTCCGCCATGGGGATGAACATCGAATTCACGGGGCGCTATTTGACGCTGGACTCTTCCAGCCTTGGCGAACCGGTGGCCCCGTACGACCTTGTGCGGAAGATGCGGGCTTCTTTCTTTGTGCTCGGGCCTCTTCTCGGCCGGTACGGCAGAGCCAAGGTCTCCTTACCCGGCGGCTGCGCCATCGGAACGCGGCCCGTGGACATCCATCTCAAGGGGCTGGAAGCGTTGGGCGCGGAAATCAGCATCGAGGACGGCTATGTCCACGCGGAAGGAACCCTCCAGGGGGCCGATCTCACGCTGGATTTCCCAAGCGTGGGCGCAACGGAGAACCTTCTCATGGCGGCGGCGCGCGCCAAGGGCGTCACCCGCCTCGCCAACGTGGCCCGCGAACCCGAAATCGTCGACCTCGCGCGGTTCTTGAACCGCCTTGGCGCGCAGATCTCTGGCGCGGGGAGCGACCTTATCACCGTGGTGGGAGTGGATAGCCTGGGCGGCGCCGAGCACACGGTCATACCGGATCGCGTAGAGGCCGGCACCTTCTTACTCGCCGGCGCCGCGACCGGTGGCGACGTAACGGTTCAGAATTGCGATCCCGATCATCTCGCCAGCTTCTTGAACAAACTTCGGCAAGCGGGCGCCGAGATCGAGGCCCACAATGGCCGCATCCGGGTAACGGTTCCCAATGGTTTGAAGGCGCTGGATGTAACCACCCAGCCCTATCCTGGTTTTCCCACGGACTTGCAGGCCCAGATGATGGCGATGCTGTGCGTCGCGGAAGGGGCAAGCGTGATCAAGGAAACCGTGTTCGAGAACCGGTTCATGCAAGTAGGCGAACTGCTGCGCATGGGCGCGGACATCGAAGTCGACGGCAACGCCGCGGTGGTCCGGGGCGTCAAGGCCCTTCAAGGCGCGCCGGTCATGGCGTCCGACCTGCGGGCAAGCGCCGCGCTGGTCGTGGCGGGTTTGATCGCCAAGCGCGGCGAGACCTCCGTCAATCGCGTGTATCATATAGATAGGGGCTATGAGCGCATCGAGGAGCGCTTCATGGCCTTGGGCGCGGACATGGAACGAGTCAGGGATTAGCTTTATGGCGTGGGCGCCTATTGCCGTGGCGCCCCGTGGAGCACGAAAGGAACCTCACCGATGGAGTTCATTAGGATTACCAGCGACGCGCAATGCGAGTCCCTTAAGGCCGCGTTCGCCAGCCGCGGACAAAGCGGGGGAGACGATGCCCGGCGGACGGAAGTGTTCGACAATACGCAAGCCATCGTCAACGACGTGCGCGAACGGGGCGACGCGGCCGTGGCCGAATACACCGAGCGTTTCGACGGGGTATCGCTAAAGCCAAGCGAATTCGAGATTGGTCCCGTCGAAATCCAGGCGGCTTTCGACGAGTTGAGCCCAGAACTCCGGGAGGCGCTTGAAGAGGCTCATCGGAATATCCGCGCGTTCCACGAGGTCCAAGTGCACCGGTCGTGGGAACACATGGATGATGACGGAACCATTCTGGGCCAGCGCGTGACGCCCATCGAAAGCGCGGGGGTCTATGTGCCCGGCGGCAAGGCGTTTTACCCCTCGTCGGTGCTGATGAACATCGTGCCCGCGAAGGCGGCAGGCGTCAGGGAAATCGTCATGGTCTCGCCGCCCAGCTACAACGGAACCATTCACCCCCTCGTCCTCGCGGCTGCTTCGCTTGCGGGGGCGGATCGTGTATTCCGGGTGGGAGGAGCGCATGCCGTGGCGGCCTTGGCCTACGGTACGGACTCGATACCGGCGGTGCGCAAGATCACGGGACCCGGCAACATCTTTGTGACGGTCGCCAAACGCCTGATCTCGGATGTCGCGGACATCGACAAGGAGGCTGGGCCTTCGGAGGTGGCCGTGGTAGCCGATGGCTCGGCGAGTCCCCGCTTGGCCGCGGCCGAACTGATGGCGCAAGCCGAACACGACGAGGAGGCCGTCAGCGTCCTGTTCGCGACCGATGAAGGATTCATCCAAGAGGTGCGGGACGCGATCGAGACCGAGTTGCAGACCCTGAGCAAGGCGGACATCATCCGAACGGCCTTGAGTACGCAAGGCAAGGCGTGTCTGGTGCGATCGCTGGATGAGGCCGCCGAACTCGTCAACGAATTCGCCCCCGAGCACTTGTCCGTTCAGGTCGAGGATTCGTGGGGATTCGTGGACAAGATTCGCAACGCGGGATGCATCGCCGTTGGCGCGGACACCAGCGTGGCGGTGGGCGATTATTTCGCGGGGTCCAATCACATTTTGCCCACCGGTGGCCGCGCCCGGTTCTCTTCGGCGCTATCCGCGGACGACTTCTACAAGAAAAGCAGCGTCATCTCCTACTCCGCGGCGCGTTTCCGGGAGGCGGCGCCGCACATCCTCGCGTTGGCCAATGCCGAGGAACTCACCGCTCACGCCCGGGCGATCGAGGTGCGCCAGTGAACTACGGGCGCAGCATTCTCAGCGACGTCACGGGCTATGTGCCCGGCGAACAGCCGCGCGAAAGCGGCGTTATCAAGCTGAACACGAATGAGAATCCCTTTCCCCCTTCTCCGCGAGTGGAAGAAGCCTTGCGGGG
>SKRY01000090.1 GCA_007118235.1 Candidatus Hydrogenedentota bacterium
GGTATCTCATGAACTTCAACGTCCGGCGAATGATGGATGGAGTCAAGCGCGTTTCGATTTGAACCACGGATTGAACCACGGAGAACACAGAGGACACGGAGTGGGCTTTCTCCGTGAACTCCGTGCTCTCCGTGGTTTCAAAACAAGCTTTCCTAACCACCCGAACGCAGGTTCCTTTCAGATCTCTTGACGTGTCGAGTCGATCTGCTACACTGAAGGTGGTTCAATACTGTGGAGGACACCCATATGCAGGAATTCACATACACCATCGTGCTTGAGCCCGCCGAGGAAGGCGGTTACAACGTGTCAGTTCCGGCGTTACCGGGCTGCTTCACCCAAGGCGGCACCTACGAAGAGGCGTTGGCCATGGCTGAGGATGCTATCACACTATGGCTTGAGACGCTGGTTGCGGACGGTCAACCTATTCCCCAAGAAGAGTCCACGCCGGAGGTGCGGCTGGCCCACGTCCACGTCACGGCGCCTGCCAACGAATGAGCCGGTTACCGGCGTTATCGGCGCAAGAGGCCGTGGACGCGCTCAAGAAAGCGGGATATTCGCCAGCCAGACAGAGCGGCAGCCACCTCACGTTGAAGCATCCTTCGCGGCCCACGGTGATCGTGCCCATGCATGGGGGCAGCCTCCATCGCGGTCTCTTGATGCGCATCGTCAAGCAAGCCGGATTTTCGCCCGATGAGTTCTTGGACTTGCTCTAAGTGTGTCATCTTCCACAACGCTGTCTGACTCATGGTGGTCAGGTGTTCTTGGGCTGATCGTGGTTTCAATGCTCCCTTCTTCTCCCCGCGCCACCATTCTTGCGGGCTTCGGCAGAATCAGAGACGGCCCAATACCGGATGTTGAACCCAAATACTGTATATGGTAATCTCTTACGGGTACAATATATTGGTGTTGGGTCCTTCATTGGGACAATTTGCTTGTGGTTGCGCTACAAAGAGGGGAATTGTGAGATGCGTTGTCCGTTTTGTGCACATGTTGAAGGAAAGGTGGTGGATTCGCGCTCGACCAAGGAGGGGGACGCCATTCGCCGCCGCCGGGAATGCTTGAAATGCGGCCGCCGCTTCACCACGTACGAGCGGATCGAGGAAGTGGCGCAGATGGTTATCAAGAAGGATGGGCGGCGGGAACCGTTTGATCGCTGGAAGGCCAAGAGCGGGATCATGAAGGCTTGTGAGAAACGGGCCATTGGCATGGATAAGGTGGATGAACTCATCGACGATGTCGAGCGGAGCTTGTTTAATTCGAGCGAGTTCGAGATTCCGACGGACGCCGTGGGGGAGGCCATCATGAACCGGCTGAAGGCGTTGGACGAAGTAGCTTACGTGCGGTTCGCGTCGGTGTATCGGCAGTTCAAGGATCTCAATGAGTTCATGACGGAACTCAAGGACCTGCTGACTGAACCCGCCGCCACCCCTCCAACCAATAGCGGCGCCTTGAGCCGTCCTGCGTCCGACAGCTAACCCGTGAAGCTTCGCCGTTGCGAAAAGCAGTGAGCGTTTGCGCATAAGCGGCAAACGCCCCCCGGCCCACGCAGGGAACGGGGGGCGTGGCGTGAAGCTAGGTCAAGCGGGTCAGCGTACCGATTCCCATTGACCAGACTCCGTGGAGTTGTACGCAGCCTCCATCACGCGAACCGCCTCGATCGAGGCGGCAAGATCGGCGTCGAGTTCCTCTTGCGGGATTTCGCCGCGAAGAACCGCGATAAGCCGGTCGACGCGGTCGGGCACACTGTCAACCCCCTCCACCATTTCCTCGGAATGGCCGGGGCCATCGTGGTAGTAGCGGGAGCCATCAAACCAGAGCGTCCGCTCGGAGCCCGTGATTTCCAGGCCGCTGATGCCCGCGGTCTGAGTCCACCCCGCCTCGATGCTGCCCAATATGCCGTTGTTCAGTTTCACCTGGGCCATGCCGAAGTCATCGACATCCGTGTAGTTTCCGGATTCATTGCGGATGGAAGCGACGATTTCCTCGGCGCTTCCAAAGAAGCTCAGCAGCAAATGGATGGCGTGGGTGCCCAAGTCCATGAACCCGCCGCCGCCCGCCAACTCGGGATCCGTGAACCAGGCCACGTCGGGATCATCGAACCAGCCCTGGTACGCCGCGGGATGGGCCTCACGATAGCGCACGCGCGTGATGTTCCCAAAGGCGCCCTGGTCAATGAGTTCCTTGATCGCTTGCATGCGGCCGGAGAACGGCTGGAAATATCCGGCGAACAGCGTGGTTCCGTATTCGCCCAGGAGTTCCTCGACGACGGCCAGTTCTTCCGTGTTCGTCACCAGCGGCTTCTCGCAAAACACCGGCTTGCCCGTGGGCAAGGTCTTCTCCAACAACGGCAGATGACGGGTGTTCTCGGAACAGATGACGAAGCCATCCACATCGGGATCCTCGACGATGGCGTCCAGGTCCGGCTCGAACTGCGAATCGAACTGACCGGCGTACCGCTGGCCCCGTTCCTCATTGTCGTCCCACACGTAGATCGCGCGGCGGTCCGGTTGCTGCGCCAGATTGATCATGAAGCTGCGGGTGTGGATGTGAGCGGTGGATAACATGGCGATGTTGAACACCTCATCATCCGCCGCGGCCCCCTTGACGCCGTGCAACACAAACGGCGCGGACGCCGCGGCGGCCGAGGCGGTGCGCAAGAAACGCCGGCGGCTCACTCCATGCTCTTCCTTCATTAGCTTACTCCTCTCTAGTATGGGTCTGTGTTGTTCTCGTGGATTTAGCGCGTCGTTGCAGGCAGGCCTTCCCCGTTACGTGGGCGGCCTGCCTTGTTTTTGTCCGCGCCATTATATGAAGTAAGATAGAGCACGCCAAATTCTTGGTCAAACACGTTCCGTTTCAAGAGGTATTAGGGCGAACGAATAGGAGAGGCTGACGCCATGAACACATTCCTTCAATGCGTGCGAGCAGCGGTGAGCGCGATCTTTCTGACGGGGGCGATCTTTCTCCCGTGGGCCGCGGCCGGCGAACCACCGGAGACCGCCCTGGATGCGGTGCGATCCTTCGCGGACACCGTGCTTGAGAAAGGACAAGACCGGTGGAGTGGGGAAGAGACTCCCTTGTTGCCCGACGGCGTCAATGTCGACACGGGCGAACCGGTGGAATGGATATACGACGGCGACCACTTCATCGTTCATAATCTCGCCAGTCAGCAGAATCTCTTTCGCACCCTGGTGGGACTCACAAACCTAACGGGTGAGGAACGCTATCGCGCCGCCGCCGAGGAAGCCATCAGGTATCATTTTAATGAGCTTCGCAGCGAATGTGGTCTTTTGCGATGGGGCGGACATCAGATCATCGATCTCGCCACCCTTGAGCCGGTGGGGCATTTCGACGCGGACTGCCACGAGTTCAAGAATAGCTTCCCCTTCTACGAGTTGATGGCCGAAGTGGATCGCGAGGCCACTGTGGAGTTTCTCCGCGCCTTTTGGAACGCCCACATCATGGACTGGGGACGCCTTGACATGAACCGGCACGGTCCCTACGGCAGGGGGATGGGGGATCTCTGGGATAACGAGTTCGAGCAGCCCGAACCTTTCTTCGAAGGGCGGGGTCTTACCTTCATCAACTGCGGCTCGGACCTCATCTACGCGGGCGGCATGCTCCATGTGATTAATGACGAGGACGGCGCATTGACGTGGGGGAAGCGGCTCGCCGAGCAGTATGTCCGGGCGCGTCATCCAGACACGGGCCTTGGCGTCTATCAGTACAGCAAGCCCGAGCAACGCGAGGAGCCGCCCGAGACGGGTCCACTCGAAGGCCGGCTAACGTGGTCGTCGTACGGGGATCGCGCGATGAATCAGTTCGGCGCGGAGTTCGGCGATGTGGCGCGGGAAGGCTGGGTGTTATGGGGCGGCCGGACAAGCGTCATCTATGTGAGCAACGCCTTGATCCAGCTCGAACTGGCTGAACGTTTGGGCGACGAGGGCGAGAATTTGTTGGAGTCGACCGCGGACGGCATGAAGGCGTTTCTTGAGCACGCCTATGAACCGGAGGAGAATCATTTCCGGCCGATGTGGGCCGATGGCACGGACCTTGACGGCCACGTCATCCAGCGCACCGGCTATTACGGCAGCGAAGGGACCGAAATTACGCCGCGCACGGCGGACAGCGGGTTCTTGTTCTCGTATTCCCGCGCGTATCGCCTGACCGAAGACCCTGTGTTGTGGGAGGCCGTGCGGTCCATGGCGCAAGGCTTGGGCCTTGGCGATCTGGGGAGCGCGCCGGGCGAGGACGTCAACGTGAACCTTGACACCTCCCGCAGCGATCCCGACGCCCTCTTCGCCGTCCTAGAGATAAGCCAGACCGCCGATGAGCCCGCCTATCTCGAACTGGCGGAGGTCATTGGAGACAACATCGTTCGCGGCCGCTACCACGATGGCTTCTTCTTGCAGAGCGCGAACCGCATCAACGCCAACTTCGACGCCGTGGAACCGTTGGCGCTCCTCTCATTGGAAGCGGCCCGGCGAGGCGAACCCGAGGCCGTGCCCATCTACAGCGGGGGCCGCGGCTTCATTCACGGCCGCTTCGACGGCATGGGCCGCACCTATGACCATAGCGCCATCTGGAACCAAACCCGCGATTGAGACCGGGGAGACACCCTTGATTCCCTACACCAAGGAGCGCCGGCATCTCCCGGAGATACCGGCGCTCCCGTGTTCAGCCTGAAACGGCGTCCTCGGCGTCCGTCACCTCAGCGCATCGGGCGGCGCGATATCGGCCCCCACATCCATGGTTGGGCCACCCTCCCTGCGCCGGAAATCGCCGTTGTCCGGATCAACGAAAAGCTCGTTCATGTCCGTGATGACCTGGCAGCCCTCGCCCATGAAGCGCTCTCCTACTTCGCGGGTATGGATGTTGTTCTCGATCTCGCCAGAGATGTCCTCACGAAGACCGTCCAGGATGTTGTTCTTGATCACCAATCCCTCGGGAGAGCTAGGGCTGCCCTGTTGCTGGCCCAGTATTCCGGTGGCCCACGCGACATTGGGATTCGTGTTCACGAA
>SKRY01000321.1 GCA_007118235.1 Candidatus Hydrogenedentota bacterium
CCCCGTCCAAACGCGCGAGCGCGAACCACTCCGCGCTCGCTGGAGGAAGTCTTAGTCGCGGCGGATGTAGCGTTGATATTGTCCATCCACGTCGGCCTCATCCGCGTCGCCGGAATGCACGAACACGCGGTACCGTAGGGTAAGTGATTCGTCCTTTGCTACGGTGTAATTCGGGTTATCGCCGCCGTTTCCAAACGGATTGAACATCGCCAAACCGTAATCCCGGACGAAAACAAACGGGGCGCGAAAATTATCCGGGTGGTCGAACAGCGCGATCCCGCGTTGACCGTGCCCCTCAACGTACCCCGAATAGTCCACCCAGGGCGACGGTTCGCCGAATACTTCGTCTGGGCCTTGATCCCCGTGGGCATTGGTAATCGCGCCGCCACGGTCTCCCTCGATTTCTGGACGCACGCGCACCGCTAGGAAAGCATACTTATCACTGTCGCGGAAGCAAATTTCGTCGTGTGTCGCCGTAAAAGTAGTGACCAAGTCGAAATACCGCGCCGAAGCGGGCGTATCGTAAAAGCGCCACTCCTGCACCTCGTCGAGCAAAACCGTCCCATCGCCGTTCAGCCATTGATTACGCGCGCGTAACCAGCCTCGATTGTCGTCGCCGCCGGTAGTCACCCCCAGTGTCTCCACACGCACGCCATCGCGAACATGAAAGAAATCGTGGCCGTTGACAACGGCCGCCACGAACAGCGATCGATGGTGGGGATGATCCGTACTCGAGGGGGTGTCTTCGCCCATGGGGTAATTGCGCGTTATACCCACCCCGCCCTCGGCAAGCACGGGCCAAAGGAAGGGTGTGCGGGGGTGTTGTTCGCCATAATGGTATGTGGTGAAATGCTCGCCGCGAACATACACTTCCACCATTTGCTGATCCGGGTCGCGCCTGAATTCAATATTCTCCGAATCCCCGCCGTCCGCCAACGCCGCCGGGACGGAAACCAGCGCCGTGACAAGCAGCGCCCATGCCTGGATGAACTTCATCCCACCCCAGAACTCCCTTTGGATTTGTCCGCAACCATCGCTAAGGGCTTCGTCTTTAAGTGGATCTATACCGCTCATGTTTGCTCTCCCGTAACCGTTCAAATCCTCCAAAGACATGGGACGTTCATACTTACACCCCAAGCCCACCTTTCCTCACCAACGAAACATCGCTACGAAAAGTCCGTTGACCAAAGCGCCGTGTGTCGCACTTAGCAACTAACGTAGGCTTGGAGCCTTCACAACGCACCCTCCACAAAGCAAAACGCATTCTTCTGTGCGCCGTCATCCTTGCGCGAGGGCGGCGCGGCGTTCCAACAGGCGCTCGAATTGTTGGATGCGCGTATCAAAGAACTGCATGAGCTTTTCGTGCAGCTCGGAGTTGGCGGCGGCGATGAGCGAGCGTTGATTGCTAACGGTGCTATCCAGCATGAGGACTTCGTCCAGGCGATGGCCGTAGGCGTCGGTTACCACACATCCCGCTTCCTCGGCGACGAGGAGGGACGCGGCCAAGTCGTAGGGGGCCATGCCGAGCACAATGCCGCGGCCGGCGTTGATGAACTGGTCCTGGACCGCCTCGGGGATATCGCGATAGAAGCGGTTGGCGAAATCGACGCAGGCGTCGAGCTGGTTCGTCAACAAACGCGTCAGACTAAAAGACGTGCTGTTGCAGGCGAAGAAACCGCCCTTGAGACTGGTCAGGTCGATGAGGCGGGCGGCCGTTGGGAACACCAATTCGGCGGGGCGGGCCGGCACCGTCATGGACCAGGACACCATTTCCAGATCGGTGTTATGCGACGGTTTGGGGCGGGAGAAGGAGGAGGCGTTCTCCCGGTAAATCCGGGCGCCCTTACCGCGCTCGGCATAAAAGATCCGATCACCCGCGATCTCCATGACACAGGCGTTGTCCACATCGCCAAGCTGGGGCCGCTCGATGACCCGTGTGGCCGCCACCGACACCACGCAACTCTCGAAGCCGCTCTTCGCGGCGCGGCTGCCGTCCACGGGATCCACCACCAGCAGATACTGCGGCGGACCGGAGGAGAACGTGGTGTATCCGGCATCCTCGGAATAGTACGCCACGGGCTGATCGCAGCGTCTCAAGTAGGTAAGCAGGGCCTTTTCAGCGATCTGATCCAGCTTGAAGGTGGCGTCGCCGCTTGAAGCCGAACCCACAATTTCCCGGCCCCGGGCGTCGCGCACGGCCGGACGCACCGCATCACGCACGTGGGCGGCCACGTCCATCAGAAAATCGCGGGACAACGGCTTGACGCTTTTCGCCTTACCGGCGGGGCTCGACGCGGATTTGGCGCCGTCGGGCTTCTTGGCGCTTGCCGCCTTCTTGGCCGTCTTGTTGGCGTCTTGGTCCGTACTAGCGTCACTCTTGACCGCCCGAGCCATGGGATTGCTCTTCGCCATCCGCTCCCCTTCGGCGGCCGGCTGGGGCTGTCTCTTTCGGTTTCGCGTGCTTGTTTTTTCCTGCGTCATCGTGGCCTCGTTACGTGGGTTGCCGGCGTACCGCGCCACTTGCGTCCAAGCGCGTTAAGCGTTGCCGGTCGAATGTGCTTACTTCACGGTTACTCTGGGTGGAACTATATAATCGAGAAAACGGGCCTTAACCTTGCCCTTTGACGCATCGCCCCGATGAATGAAGACTCTGTACCGCCACGTGGTCTGGCTGCCCTTTGGGAAGACCATATCTCCTTTCACTTTGTCCTTGGGGCGATAATGGCGCAATCCAAAACAGTTCGCGGTCATTAGGCCGTAGTCCCGCACGTGCCAGTTGGTGGGATAGCGCGGGTTGGTCTCATGGTCGAACACCGCGAGACCTAGCATCTTGCCATCGATTGTTCCGCTGCGGTCACACCATGGCGCCCGTCTGCCCCACGTTTCTACTTCTCCTATCCCGCCATAGCCATTTTCGATGCATCCGCCTTGGGCGGCCTCCAGCGCCGTGGCCGCCCGAACCGCCAAGAGCCCTCCCTCCCTGGTGTCGTGAAACACGACACGGGCTTCGGTCATGCACAAGGTGACATTGAAGTCAAAGAGCTGCTCGCCGCCGGGCAGGGCGTGGAAACGCATATCCCGGATTTCTTCGAACTGTTTCCGGCCCGCGTGCGTACACCAATCGATCTTGGCGGTGAGCCGGCCATACACCGGGCCGGAGAACTCATTGGTGAAGCTGTGGTGACGTTGCCAGCCGTGTTCTCCAGTTTCCGACCAGTTGTTCACCTTATTGCAGGCGCCGTATCCCACCCATATGGATTTGTGGTGGGGACGGTCCTGGCTCTCTCCCTCCACCCCGTCCGAAATTGGCCAGCTCCGTGTGACGCCGCGTCCATGGGGGCCAATCACAGGGTGGAGAAACGGGCGAACCCATTGTTTGCCATAGTGATACGATGTGAAATGTCCGCCATGGACATACACATCAGTGCGCAACTCATCCGGCGCATTGACCACATCCACGCCTTTACTGGGTTCGGGCGTCTCCAGCGGCGTAAGGCGGTAGGTGCGTTGTTCGCTAGCCCGAAGCCCATTAATAAGCCACGCCGCCACCGCGCGGCGGGATGATACACGGGTGAGTTGACAAGGGACTGTCTTGCCGCTTTCTACATCGGTCAAACACGCGCCCTTGAACCGGCGGTAATCCCACGCCAAGGGGACCTCGACGGGACAGCGATCCCGGTTGTGGGGTCCCGCGTCCACCGTGAGCGTATGTGCTTCCGCCATGAGGTGCTCCTTCCGCTCCAAGAACCACGCGAGCAACGCTCGAGTCGGCTACCTCTTGTTTGTTCTCCCACAGTCCCTCGTGAACAGCCGCCCTTCTGTGCGCAAAACAGCCAATTATGCCGAACTGCCCCGGAAAAACGTGTTGTCGAAAACGGGTTCGTTCTTACCACAATCCGCCGTTGGGGATGGCGGTCCAGTATACCGCTATAATGAGAATTAGTTTACCATTCCAGGGGCAAATATGTCCAGAAGATTCCGCTCCGGCACGATATGGATATAGTAGTGATTTGTGTTTATAAAGCGTAAATATGTGTATATTGTGTCGTGTATTCGGCGGGGCGTTTGCAATTTCTTTGAGGGAACACCGAAGATCCGGACGAACGCAATGAAAAAACTACTTGCCGATGCAAAATGCCGAGAAGATCCGGTCGAGCACGTCGTCTGGGGTGGTTTCGCCGGTGATTTCGCCAAGGGCTTGCTGTGCTTCGCGGACATCGACGCTGATCAGTTCCGGGGATTGGCCGAAGTTGTCGAGCACCTGTTCCAGGGCGGCGCACGCCCGCCGCAGGCTATCCTGTTGGTGCAGCCGGGTCACCAGCCCCTGATCGGGCGGCACGGCGGACTCGCCCAGAAGTAGACGGGCGAGCGTCTTCTCTAGTTCTTCAAGGCCTTTGCCGGTGGCGGCGGACAAGGGCTGAACCGCCGCGAATGACACCGGCCACTCCGGGGGATGGGCCTCGCCGCTGACCAGGTCCACCTTGTTCAGGGCCAGCACGATTGGCGCGCCATGTTCGGCCAATTCCTCCGCGAGTTCCCGCTCGTCTTCCTGAGGGGGCTGGGACGCGTCGAGGACCATAAGGATGATGTCCGCATTTTGCAGAGTTTCCCGCGCCCGCGCGATCCCAATTTGCTCGACTTCATCCGGAGAAAAATGGAGTCCCGCCGTGTCGGTCAGCCGCACGGGGATGCCTTCGATGGTGATGACCTCTTCCAAGAGGTCGCGGGTGGTTCCCGGGACGGACGTGACGATGGCGCGGGCGTCCCGGAGCAACGCGTTGAACAGGCTAGATTTGCCGACATTGGGCCGGCCGGCGATGGCCACGCCCGCGCCTTCACGGTAGAGGCGGCCCGCTCGCGCGGTGGCCAGGAGTTGATGCATTTCGTCAACGGCGCGGCTTACCTCCAGGCGCAATCCTTCGTCCACGGTATCGGGCAGCTCGTCCTCCGGGAAATCGATGGCGGCCTCCAATTGGGCCTGAATATCGGTGAGGAG
>SKRY01000478.1 GCA_007118235.1 Candidatus Hydrogenedentota bacterium
GAGACACTCCATGTCCAGGCTATCGAAGTTCAGCATCCCCTCGCCCTGAAGCCGGTACTCGCCGAAGAGGGTGTAGGGGTCTGGAAAATCGGCCAGCTCAAGAAGCAAGTGCGGCCCCGAGGATACCGCGGCCGCGTATGCGTCCTCGGCGTCGCCCGTCGCCTCGAATTGCAGTTCGAAACGCAGGCAGCCCTTCATCGCGCTCTCGACGAAGCCCCAGTCCAGGTGCGCCGCGCCCACCGCCGCCAGGCGGCTGAAAAGGAATAGCTGGTGCCAGGCCAGCATGTCCGCCGCGCGGCCGGGATTCAAGTCCGTGCTGCATTCCAACGAGGCCGTTAGGATGGCGTTAAAGAAACCTTGGCTGAGAAGCCCCTCGACTTGCGTGCGCATGGCCGCCACTTCCGGAAAATGCGGGAAACCGTCAGCCGTAAGCGACCAAGTGGTGTATTCCTGCAAGGCGCAGTATAGGAACGTATCGTTTTGGACCGCCTCTTGGGCGAATGGATAGACCGTGGCGTGGTATTGGGCTTGGATGACTTGCAGCACGGCTAACCGTTCTTCTTCCGTCATTTCCCGGCGCTCACCCCGCTGGTGATCGGCCGTGTAATTCTCCAGGGTCTCGGCAAGGGCCTGATCCGTCTCTTGCTGCCGCGACGCCGCTTGCCGCCGTCCCTGCTCGCGCCGCTCCTCTTCCGTGCCTTCGCCGTGGCCCACGCCGCTGAAGTGAAGGATGCGGAACCGCGCCGTGTCGCCGTCATACTCGACGGGCCGCAAGTGAAAGTCTTCGCCTTTGGCGTGATACGCGAACCCCGCCGCCGTGCCGGGCTCGGGATGATCCTCGTGGGTAATCTCGAGAATGGCCGGCGCGAACAAAACCAGCCCCTGCGGCTCGAAATGCGCCGCCGCCTTGAGCCCGCCGCTGAAGGGGAAGTCCTCGATATCCGTCACCGGCGTCAAGGTGATTTCCGTGGGATGCGCGAGGGCGTTTTCGGGAATGGTGAGCTGGTAATGCGCGCCCTTGGCGTCCGTGGTCTCCAATACGCCGCCTTCCCGCGTGACCAGCGCCGATGCGCTCGCGTGTTCGTCGAGATGCAACTTGACGTTCAACGGCGGCAGGGTTTCATCGTCAACAGGTGGCGTAACCGGGATGCCGAGGACCACATTGATCACCAACTGGATGTCGATGGCGTTGACCTCTTCATCGCCGTTGACATCGGGATTGTAGCTTGGGTCGATGGGGATGCCCAGCACGGCGTTAATCACCAGCTGGATGTCAACGGCGTTGACCTCTTCATCGCCGTTGACATCGCCAAACACGGATGCCCCGTGGGCGGAAACACCCAAGAGACACAGACACAACACCACAATGGACAGACGCATGACAATCCCCTCCTTCAAGTCTCTCCCGTTTCACACATACCCGCATGAACCCGCCGTAGGCCAGCCTCCCCCCCCGGCGGCATGCTTCCCCAGACTGCCCCAATAGCATATCACGCCTGCACAGCGTTACTCATATTGCGATATATACTTTAGCTTCAGCAGTTCGCGGCCTTACATCATTCAAACGCGGATTTCGTCGAACCCCGTCGGCGCGCTCAGAAATATGCGAGGGCAATTTGGCGTTTACCATGAGAGTCACACATTGACTGGGGACGAATCCTGAGAATCTCGAAGTGAAGCCAAAAGAAAGGGATACACCATGCAAAGATTGTTGGCGCCCGTCTTGACCGCCGCGGTTGCGGTTATGTTGACCCACGCGTGCGCGGAAAGCGAAACGGTAATTCAGGACAGCATTGGGACGCAATATCAGACGGTGCGGCTGGTCGAAGTCATCGGGGGTCTTGAACATCCCTGGGCCGTGGCGTTCCTGCCGGATGGGTCCATGCTGGTGACGGAGCGGCCGGGCCGGTTAGTGCACGTTCAAGACGGCGAACCCACCGAGCTTTCCGGCGTTCCCGAAGTGGTGAGCATTGGCCAGGGCGGGATGATGGAGGTCGCGGTTCACCCGGACTACGAGGAGAATGGCTGGGTGTATCTCACCTACTCCGAGGGAAGCTCGGACGCCACGGCGACCACGTTGGCCCGCGGCCGCATCGACGGCGATGCGTTCACGGATGTCGAGGTCCTTTTTCAGCAGGATCGCCATTCAAGTCGAGGGCGGCACTATGGTTCCAAACTGGTCTTCATGGACGACGGCACGCTTCTGATGAGCATTGGCGACCGGGGGGCGGACCCGCCGAGGGCGCAGGATCTCGGCGATCACGCGGGCACGGTGTTGCGGCTCAATGACGATGGAACGCCTGCCGAGGACAATCCGTTCGTGGGTGTGGACTACGCCCATGACGAAATCTACAGCTATGGACACCGCAATATCCAAGGACTCGATATTGACCGCCAGACCGGCGTGATCTGGTCGACCGAACATGGCCCGCGCGGCGGCGACGAGTTGAACGTGGTCGAGCCCGGCAAGAACTACGGCTGGCCAGTCATCAGCCATGGCCGCAATTACGGCACGGAGCAACAGTGGGGCCGCGGCCGCGTACGGGACGGCATGGAGCAACCCGTCTGGGAGTTTCTGCCCACGCTGGCGCCGTCCGGACTGGCGGTGGTCCGCGGTGACCAGTTCCCGGACTGGGAAGGAAACCTGCTCGCGGGCGGTCTGGCCTCGCGACAGATCCAACGCGTGGTCGTCGAGGGACGCACCGTGGTGCACATCGAGGCCCTGCTCCTGGGCGAGATCGGCCGCATCCGGGATGTCCGCGTGGGACCCGATGGAAACATCTACATTGTCACCGACCACGGCGACGGGGCTGTGTACCGGCTGGAGCCTGCCTGACGCAAGGCGCCAGAAGCTTGACCCTGGAACCCAAGAGGGGCGCAGCCATGCGCCCCTCTTCGTGTATGTGCGGGACCACGCCGTTCACAACACAACGGGAACTCAGCCAGCTCACACTGGCTACGGCAATGGGCTTGTGGGGAAGAGACGAGGCTCTTGATGCTATGCTGGGGCATGCGCGTCCGGCAACCAGCATCAAGCAAGGAGGTTGCATTATGTATCATATGCCATGGTTTGTGGGAGCGGCGTGTCTCGTTGCGGCGTTTGGGGCGGAGGCCAAACCGCCGGAAGTGTGGATGTGCCACACCGGGCTGGATGAACTCGTGGGAGAAGACGCGGAGTGGGAGCACGTCCGGGAACACCTCGACGGTGTGCAGTTCTATATTGACGCCCTCAACGGCTATTCCGGGGAGACGCTTGAGGCCTTGGCTGCATTGACCCAAGAAAAGGATCTGACGGTATCCGTTGAGCTTGGAGGAACCCTCGATTTCGGCCCCATGGACGACACCAATGGCGTGTGGAGCGCGGAACATGAACTCGGAAAGATGCAAGGGTTTCTCGACGCGGGCGGGACCATCGATTATCTCAATCTGGACGGCCCCATCCGCCGGTTACTGTATCCCAGCGGCCACCGGCAAGGCTTTGAACGAATCGATGACTGCGTCGAGCAACTCCTCCAGTATCTCGAGCGGATTCGGGAAGAGTTGCCGGAAGTTGAGTTTTTTCTCCTCACCAATTTCCCCAACTGGGGCTGGAAAGGAGACGTTTCGTATCACGCCCGGGGCGAACGCCGCATGGATTGGGGCGATTATTTCCCCGTTCTGGAACGCGTTCTCACCCGCGCGGAGGCCGGTGACGTTCCGTTCAAGGGCGTCACCGTGGACAACCCCTACGACTACGCCATCGGCGAACGCCCCTCCATCAATTTGGAGGACCCCTCCGAGATCGATTGGATGGGCCGCATCCGGGATTTGCAGCGCCATGTCATGAACCTCGGCTACGAATTCAACATGATCATCAATAGCGAGACCGGGGGAGGGGAATCCGGCGAAGCCTTCCACGAGAGGACATTGCAGTACTTGGAACTCTTCCACGAAGGCGAACCCAAACCCACGCGCTACATCATTCAGAGTTGGTATGTGCATCCGCACCGAGTGGTTCCCGAGACGGAGGCCGGAACCATGACCACAGTGGTCCGCGATGCGCTCCAATGGCTGGAGGCGGACGAGTAAGGCGGGATTCTCGGTTGTCCCCGGCAAGCGATGTGAGAGTAGCTAGTACACAGCGCCTTCTGAATGTGTGGAGGGCTCGATTGCGTCTGACTTCGCCATGATTTCGGCGGGAAGATTGAGCGTGGTTTGTTGTCACACATGAACATTGGACGGGCGCAAGAATCCACGGACCATGGTAACGCGGTTCAGACGAGGAGCCTTGGTCAGATAGTAGCCACACCCGCGCCAGAGGCGCGATAGCGAGTAGCCTAGGGCAAGCGAAGCGCAGCCCTAGGGTGGGGGACGCCCCCGGAATGTCCGTCCTGAATAGGACGGAACAAAGGCGCGGCGTTGTCTCCGGTCCCTTCAGGACCGATTTCGGAGGCGGGCCTGTGACCTAGGGCTGCGCTTCGCTTGCCCTAGGCTACTCCCGATGGCGCCTTCAGCGCCGTATACGCCTGCGGCTGAGCCGTGGTTCCGTACTTCGTGTGCGGCTCATACGCAATTGAAGCACAACCATTTGCGGCAAAGACCGGTTGGGAACTACTGGCTAAGTCAGATCCAATCGGAACGTCCACTAACCTAGTCCTGAAAGGGCATTAGGCTTGATCGCCGCCGACTAAGGGGGGTACATTACCCTTGGGCGCTACGTGGCGCGGCCCGGTCTCGCCACGGCGCGCCGTGTTTTCTTGTGGGAAATTTACTACGCCCCCAACGGTAGGGAGATTACAACTCTTATGAAAGACCGAAACGTATTAAGCCGCAGGCAGTTTCTGCAGCGGACGGGACTCGCGGCCGGCGCGGCTCTAGCCGCTCCCATGATATGGCGGAAGCCCGCCCACGCCGCCAATGATCGCATTAACATGGGATTCATTGGCATCGGCAACATGGGCTCGGGCCTGTTGCGTTCCTTTGTGAACAACGAGGGCGTCCAGGTCCTCGCCA